>DATENM010000037.1 GCA_035275065.1 Blastocatellia bacterium | reverse complement strand
GAAGTTGTCGTAGGAATAGCTTGAGGCGAAGCCTGAGATGCTGCTGGCGCTCACCAGGGTGAGTTGGCCGAGGGCGTACTGCGCCGTGCTGCCGATGCCGTCGTAGGTGAAGTTGACGGTCGGCGTCTGGTTGATGTTGTTAGTGTAGTCTCGCTTGTAGACGCGGTTGAGGTCGTCATAGTAGTAGTTGGCGGTGACGTTGCGCGGGTCGGTGCGCGTCAACAGATTGCCGTTGCTATCATAGGTGAGGGCCATTGACCACTGACTGCGCCCGGTAATGGGGTCGGTCATGGCCGGCGTCAGGCTCGTGTTGATCTCCTGCTCTGGATTGCTCGCGCGGATCAGCCTGCCGAGCGAGTCGTACAGATAGTAGCGCTTTTGCTGGGTGCTGCCGCTGCCTTGCGTCACCTGGCGCAGATTATTCAGCACGTCGTAAACATACGTGGTTTGATAATTCAGGTGCGACGAGTCGCCCGGGTCTTCGATCACCTGAATGGTTCTGCCCAGCGCGTCACTCACAGTCTTTTTTGATTTCGCGGCAGGGTCGGTCACCGTCACCGCATTGCCGAGGTAATCCGTTGTCACCGACGCGCCGCCCGGAGCCGTGACCGTGTGGACGCGGCCCAGCCCGTCATAAGCGGTCGTCGTATAGCGCACCGTATCCCCCGTACGGTACGGGTTAGAGACTTGCGACACCCTCCCCAGATCGCCGTAGACAGTATCCACAAAGATCGAGCCGCTGCCCTCCGACTGCTCAGACCGGTAAGCCCTGCCCAGCCCGTCGAAGCGGACAGTGGCGGTAAGCGTCGTACTGGCGTCTTGTTGTTGTTGCGTCTGGACGTACAGGTTGCCGGGCGTGTCGCTATAGAAGAAAGACTTCTGCCCGCCGCCGGCAGGCGGCGTGATGCCCTTCAGGCGATCAAACGGGTCGTTGGCGTAGGACGCAGTGGTCACCTGCCCGTTCGCATTCGTGATGGTTTTCAGAAGCCCCGAAGCCAGATCGTAGTCATACTGGGTGATGAACTGTTGGGTAGACCCATGCTGCCCTGTGGCGTCAGGGACCGCGCTCTTCACAGTCGTCGCGAACGCGTAAGTATTCGACGAAGACGCGAACTCGATGACCGAGGCCTTGCCGCGTCCGTCCGTCGTCTGCACCACATTGCCGGCGATGTCGTATTGCAGCGACGTGGTGATCGGCTCGCCGGTGTTCAGCCAGGCGACGGCCGAGGTCAGGTTCCCGCGTTTATTGTAAGTCGTATCATAGAGCGCATCGTGTCCGACGAGGCTGGCGCGGTTTTGCGCCGCCGTCTGGTCATAGTAAAAATGGGTCTGGGCGAACAGCGTCTTCGCCCCGTTTATGGAAGATACGGCGTAGACCCTGCGCTCCTGCGGCAAGCTGCGCAGGTAAGGCCGATGGTTAACGTCTGCTTCGATGCCGGTGCCGGTATAGTCGATGTTGTTCGACTCATTCGTCGTCACATGGTCAATCTCGGTTCTCCGCACCGGATACGTTGGGGGGCTGGAAATTCCATAATCGTACTCTTCAATCACCTTTTGATTGTTGTAGCCATCGTACTCGTAATGCTGCTTGGCCACCTGGCCGGTTTGAACCAGGGTGGACTTAGAATCGGTCAGTCGCGGGTTATTCTCCGGCGCGTCATCGGCGGTCCCGGTCCACCACCCCGGAGAGGTTTGAAGAAAGGTTTGCTCGCCGCGTTGCAGCGCCGTCACGCCGTCCGAATCGAACGCCTCGGTCTTATACTCCTTCCCGGTCTTCCAGGGGCTGTATTCGACACTGAGCGGTTGAACGGTCGCGCTGCCATAGAAGTAATGGCGATTCGCCAGCAAGGCGGTGTTGGGGTCTGAGCCATATTCTTTGACATCCACATAACCGGCGTTGCTGGGCGGCCCGATGGGGGGCACCCAGGTTTCCGGCACGCTGTAAGTCATGCGACTCTCGTAGGCCGTGCCGGCGGCGCTGCTCGGGTAGACGCGGCGTTCGAGCACTCTGCGATAAATCGCCGTGCCATTGATCACGCCGCCCGTCAGCGCGTTGTTCATGCCCGCCCCCCAGTCATATTCGGTCGCGCCTCCGCTGGGCAGTTCGACGCGGGCCAGCTCGCCGTAATCGTTGTAATAAAACTTATAAGAACTGGTGCCATCCGCCAGCCACACGGCGGTGATAACGGTTGGGCTGAAGCGCGTCTGGTCGGACCCTGGGACGTCCGGGAACAGGTAGCTCATCGGCCGGGTGCGCGGAAAATCGGGTCGTAAGGCTGTGCCCAAACCGCCCTTGGAAATGCGGATGGTCCTTGGTGTGCCTGCAAACCCTTGATAGTTTATCTCATCACAGATGCCATATTGGCCGCCGGCATCAACGTCATAGCTGAATGTCACCTGCCGGTTCAGCGAGTCAACGATCTTGGTCACCCGGCCATCAGCGCTCCCGAACTGATCGACATGCTCGTAATAGAAGTTGACGCGATTGCCGTTGCGGTCCTGTATCCACCGGACCAGGCCACCGTCAATTCGATAGCGTGTGCCGTCGCCCAGAAGCAAGTAGCCGGCCGGATACGCCGGAGCTACCGTGTCGTCATATATCGGGAGCAGTGTGCCATCAGGCTGGCAGGAGATAAAGGTCGCCGACGAGCCATCGGCGGTGGTGAATACGGAGCCGCGGAGGTAGAAATGTGGATGGAGTGGCTGACTCAAATCCACGAGCTGTGGCGCGCCGTTGCTGATCGCGTCTCGCAGTTCGAATTCCGTGCCGTCCGAGGCGGTGAAGGTGAATCGGGTAAGCGTTCTCTGTGGATAGGTCGCGCCGTCAATATCCTGCTGTTCCCCATCGGTGCCCGCCCGCCCTTCCAGGACTCCCGGGCCATAACCCACCTGATAACCTGTCCACCAATTGTAGGTTGCATAATAGACAGGGCCACACGGAGAGCATGAAGTGAACGGGACGACCCGCCAGCGCTCCTCGATTTTCAACATGACCGGAACCTGCGTTGCCCCTCGCCCACCCACCTTCAGCAGCGGCAAATGGAAATTCAGGTTGCCGTTGAATAGGTTGACGCTATCAAACCCGCTGAGCGGATAGGAGCCGAACGGGGTGCCAGGCGTCAGAGAGGGTGGCGTCATGCCGCCTGCGTCGCCTTGAGCTTTTGCGCTCCCCGAAAGGGCAAATAGTAAAAGCAGGCTGCTGAAGCAGATCATGCCTCGGGCGATCAAGCTGGTGTTCGTCCGCTTCGCTCGGGTTTTCATGGGTGCTATCCTCACAATTCGTTCCGCTGTCATCGGGCCAGTCAACTAAAGTTATTAATGAATTCGATCACTTCGCCGTGATGGTAATTGTGCAGCGCCAATCCGGGTGATAGGCTTCGCTTAGCACATACTGCCCAGGCGGGAGGTCCAGTGCTTGGGCTAAATCATGTTTGTTCCTTGGTATCGGCCTATCATTGATTCGATTACCAGTCACGGCATCGAGGCGGAGTTGGATGGTTTGTAGACCGCTGCGATTCTCGACGGCCAATACGAATAGGCCCTTAGGCTCAGTTATTTCGGAAGGCTCAAAGCCGTTTGGGCGGACCGTGACGACGGCGGCCTTTACAGCCGAGGCGGGAGGCTGAGCGGCAGCAGCGCGGGCCGGCAGCGGGCCCGCGGCACTGACCCTAGCCGGCGCACTGGCCGGCGGCATGGACATTTCTTTATTAAAAGCGCGCACGGCGAATGTGGTCATGGTAACTCCGACCACTAAAGGGCAGGCCAAGACCAGTAATCTGAGCCTGCTTTTGTTCTTACCCGCAAATCGCAATTGAAAGTGCTTAAATCGGTTTGATCGCATTGGTCATGTCTCCTTCGTTTGCTGCGAACGGAATCACCTGTTCGGAATAATTGCCTTGACGAGCGGCTGTTTCATTTGCGCCTGATTAATGCTGATGCGCCAGGCAAGACTGCCCCTGCCCGGAATGCTACCTTTTTACCGCCGTGCTTCATTGACCCGCTGACTGCCGAATCCTCTGACCATCAATTGGGCTTCTGAAAGAGCGTGTCGGGCATCTGCTGGTTCAGTCGCACGCTGTCGAAATCAACGCGGAAATCAACCCTGCCACCCAGCCAGTGCGTCACCTGCATCGGCCACAGCACCCCTTCCACCTGCCGCCAGTTCGCGAAATCCACCCGCACGTCCAGGGACGCCGTCGCCGGGTCGTCCGCCACCTGCTGCGGGTCTTCGGGCTCCAGCCAGCGCGCCGCCACCACCACCGCGTTTTCTTTATCAACGTAGTAGTCGATCAGCCGCCGGTCGGTAGACTGCCGCCGGGAGGCGGACATAGGCCCGATGAGGTCCTCGACTTCCACCTGCTCCAACACCGTCGGCACCTGCCGCGTCGCCCCCTGCCAGGGTGTCGCCGGGCGGTAATCCTCGATCCGTCGCCCAGCCTCGCGATAGCTCGCCCCACCAGCCCGCGTCACAAACAGCCGCTCGGGCGAGGCCCGCAGCCAGGCGCGGATATCACGCGCCTGTTGCGCTGTCAGGGTCGCGGCTCCGGCCTTCCATGCCTCCTGGTGGTCGAAGCCCAGCACCTCGGTTGGCATCCCCAGCCCCATCTCGACGCGCAGGCGATCCGGGTACTTCCGGTAGAGGGTGATGCCGGTGCGCCCGGTCACCGCGCCGTTGCGGTCATAGCTAGTCATGACCCCGTGCGCCACTGAGTTGAGTACGGGCGTTCCCCAACCATGCTTGGCCCGCGCCCGCTGCTCGACGTCTGCCGCCGCCGTTGCTACCGTGGCCGACGCCGGCGCGCCGCTCCATAGTGCCCGCACCTCGCCAGTTTTGACTGCCAGGGTCACCCGGCTCAGCATTGTCCTGCCGGGTTTGCTCATGCCGCCGACAGCCAGCAGGCAGGTGAAGGCCGCTGCCAAAACGATTCGCCGTTGGTTATTCAATTTCATTGGACTTTCCTTATGCGGTTGTTCGCCGTATCCACAACGTAGACCTCGCCGCTTGGGCCGACGGCGACGCCGCGCAGGCCATTGAATTGCGCCGCCGTGCAACTGCCGTCGGCAAAGCCTGCGGTCCCGGAACCGGCGTAGGTGCTGACCGTCCCGCTCGCCACCAGGAGCCGCCGCAGTCGCTGGTTATCGCGGTCGGCGACGTAGACAGCTTCGCCGCTGGCGGTATTGGCCCAGGCAAGGTGCGTGGGATAGTTGAAGATGGCCGCAGTGCCCGTGCCATCGGCGTACCCTGTGCTGCCCGAGCCGGCCAGTGCCGTCGCCGTGCCACTCGTGTCCACCCGCCAGATCTTCTGCGTCGCCTGGTCGCTGACGTACAACATTCCGCTCGCCTGGCTGACCGTAATCCCCACCGGCATGGTGATTGTGCCCGCTCCCACCAGCGTCGTTGAGGTGCCATCCTGGCCAATCTTGCGGATCACGCCGTTGCCGGTGTCGGCGACATATATAGAGCCATCCGATGCGACGACGATGCCTTGCGGAGTGTTGTACTGGCTTTGTGATGAATTGCCGTCCGTGTAGCCGATGCCGCCGATGCCCGAGAAGGCTGACAGTCGCCACTTGGTCGAAGTCGGCGGCAGCAGCTTGCGAATCACGTGGTTATCCGTATCGGCCACCAGCAGCATCGTTACTACGCCATTGACGTCGGTCACTGCGGCGATGCCGCGCGGGTAGCGGAACCGCGCCAGGTAGGGATCGGTGTTATCTTGGAAACCGGCAACGCCGCTACCGGCCAGGAGGATCGACTGGCCAGCGTTGGTCCCCTCAAGATAGATCATACGGATGCGCTGACCATCCGTATCGGCGACGAACAGCGCATGTTTTTGGCTCACCGGGTCTATGGCGATCACCGCCGCCTGCGGCTGCTTCCACTCGGCAGCCGTGCCGGTCCCTTCGACGTAGCCCGAATTCCCATCACCTGAGAAGGTGCTCGCCTGCGGGCAGCTGCCTGAGCCGCTGGCTTGCGTCGTCGCACTCGCCTCGTTGGAATAGCCGGAATCGCCCGACGAGTTGCTGTGTGCTTTAATCCGATAGTAGTAAGTTGTCGAAGGCGACAGGGTGTTATCCGAATAGCTGATGACATTGGCGCTGGGCGAAGTGATCACCTGGTAGGTACCGGCAGCACCCGTCTTGCGTTCTAGGGTGAAAGAATCTTCGTTGCTGCTGTTGTCGGTCCAGAGAAGGTTAACCTGGCTGCCGGAAACCGCGCTGGCTGTCAGGTTGGTCGGCGCCGCCGGCTGGCCGCCACAGCTCAGGTGGACGGTGACCTGCGACAGGATCACTGCCGGTGAGTTGGTCGTATCTACCAGGTAGAAGACCGTGCCTTCGGTCACCCAGTCACCGGTCCACCAAGACCCGCTTATCGTACTGCCAAATTCCGCGCCGCTGTCGGGGTTGCCGATGCGTACTCTCACCGAGCTGGTGTTCGTCGTCGCCCAGGTGATCTGCGTCCTACCGGCGCCGCTGCAAGTCGAAATGGGGTTGGGGTCGGCTACGATTGTGCCCGTCGGCCCGGTGCACCCGGCAGTGGTCAGGTGGACCGTCGTCGTCGCCAGGGTATTCGCAGGATCATTTGGTTGGTTATCGGTGGCGTCCTGCAAATAGAAGACCATACCGTCATACACCCAGTTGCCGGTGGCCCAAGAAAACTCACCGCCGGCGCCGGTTTGGCCGAAGAGCGGCCCATCACACGTGTTGAGGTGAACTTCAACCTGCGTGGTCCATACCGATGACCAGTAGATGGTCGTCGATCCTGCACCGGAGCCGTTGCAGACCTGAATCGGGTTGGGAGTTGCGCGAATGCTGCCGCTGCGAACGCGGACCGGCAGGTTGGTCGACATCTGACCGAAATAGCTGGTGCCATGCTTCATCCGCCACTGGAAGTTGTAAGAGCCTGTGGGTGATGGGGCGGTCACTGTGAACGTGAAGGTAACGGCGGCGCCGGGGGCGACCGTAGAGGGCACGACGACCTGGTTCAACCCCCAGACGGTGTTGTCCTGCGGGTTCTGCGAGCCGAGCGAGTAGCTGCCCGGCGTCCACGTCGTCGTCCCTGTGTTCGTCAGGTTGAGCGAGACGCTGTAGCTCTGGCCGGCGTTCATGGCAGGAGAAGCCGCCACCCAGTTGACGACCGCGTCGTCGGTGCCCGTGCCGGCTTGATTGACGGTAAAGGTCTGCGCCTGAACCATGATCGTGCCAGTGCGCGCCGCGCCGTTGTTGGCCGCAAGAGAGAAAGTTACGGTGCCATTGCCGGTGCCGGTGCCTGAGGTGATAGTAATAAAGCTGTTGGTGGCGGTCGCCGTCCAGTTGCATCCACCCTGCGTCGTCACTGCGAACGAGCCGCTGCTTGCCGTCGCCGGGTACGAACCGCTGGTCGGCGACAATGTATAAGTGCAGTTCTGGGCGGGCTCCTCAGTAGCCACCAGCTTGCCGCCGGCGTAGACGTACTCTTTAGAGGGCGAATTGGTTGCCAAGCTTTGAGTAGCAACCTGATCGCCGGCCTGTGGGGAGGGCTTCGGCGACCACAGGCTGCCCATCCGAGCCGCCGCCACGCCAGCCAGCAACAAGCTCACCAGGAGACTGGCGACCAGCCTGGCCCGCCTTCTGCCCTGCGGTAATGGGCGCTCAGTTCTCCTGCGGCTCTTCCTCTTTGACATCCCTTTTTCCTTTCTCCGGACACGTGACTACGGGCGCGCGGTGGCGCTCGGCCCGGCTGACTGCCGGGCGACCGTAATCCAACGACCCGCGGCGGCGCGTCATCAGCGCCCGCCACGTGACCACTTTCTCTCCCTCATAGACATGGATTCTCGGCCCTACGGTTGTTGCTATGGCCGGAGAATTTTTTTTGCTTTAGCTCTAATTTTTTTGGCGGGCTTCAGGAATAGCGTTAGATAGGCTTAGGATTCTTGTAGCTGGCGGCTGGGCGCAGGCTAAGGCTTACACTCAAGGCAGATGAGGAAACTCACCAACTCGCAGCAGTTGTCGCAGCCAACCAGGTGTGCTTCGACAAGTCGCCGCTCTTCAGACGTTGCCGTGTGCCTGACGTAAGCGGCGATGATCTCTTCTGCCGGGCAGCAATGTGCCACACTTCACCTCGATTTTTAACCTGGATACGAAGGCGGCCTGCTGGGGTCCCTTCATTGGTATAGATACTCATAAGCAGGCCCGTTGCTGTCAAGCTCAGGTGCACCGGCCCACTTCGGAGGCCGGTAGCCAGAGCCGATCAGGTATAAGCCGCTCTGGCCTCTGGCCATGACTTTTCAGGCGACTGCGCGCATGGCAAGCACTGCGTATTCAGGATCGGCAACCATTTCGGCAATACACTCTTCAACGGCTGCAAAGGTGAGCCGATTCTGCGTCCGTAGGCCGGTGATGATTTCGTTTTTTAGCTTGCCATGTGTCCGCTCAAGCTGCCGCGTAATGCTGGAGCGGTTGACGTCGAGCAGGCGGGCGATCTCGCTCGCCTTCAGCCCTTCAAGGTAATGCAGACGCACGATCAACAACTCGCGAGCCGACAGCTTGGCCGATAGCTGCGGCAGGGCTTGGTGAATCAGCCGCCGGTAGCGTGCTCGCCTGACCCCGGCTTCCATGCGCGCCAGGCTTTGGTCATCAATGAGCTCAACGTGATCACTCAATTGTTCTAAGCGGTTTCCGCCACGCTGCCGCTCTTTGAGCGACAGGCGCTTGACGACCACCGCCAGCCAGAAGCCGAGTGAGCTGCGCCCGTCGAACGAGGCGATGCGGCAGCGGCCTGCCGTATCGGGTAGGAAGACATGACCCATGGCGCTGTCGGCGAGCTCATCGGCCTGTGACCTGGACGGTATGATGCGCCGAGCCACTTCACGCGCGGGTTGCTGATAAAGCAACGAAAACCGCCGCCAGGCGGCTTCGCTCGCCTGCGCGCAGGCCATCGCCAGGTACAGATCGCCGGTGTGCAATCTCTCGAAACAAGCCAGCGCCTCCGATAGTGAGAACCCGGATGTGAGCTGATGGCTGACAACCGCATCGAGCCGTGCGACATAGGTTATGAAATTTACGGCCAAGTCACCATGAAGGGAAATCGCTTCATGGTAAGCTTTCTCATAAAGCAGTCCAAGTTCAGGCCAGGGAAGTTGTTGCAAGCTACTGCCTCCAAGTACATGTTTTAAGCAGGCATACAGCGCCAGAGAGGGGAATTAGCCATACGGTTACATAGGAAAGCCAAGCTAAGATACCGGGCGAAAGTTAGCCGCCGGCATGAAGTATCCTGGCGCTAAAACGACCTTGCTCCCGGCGCACAAATCTCCTTAGGAGAGTACCCGGGCGTTATCGAGGTGCAGGCCGCCGGCACGCTCTCTGAATGGAAATGTTTCCGGAGTAATACGTAGGGTCGTCCTATCCCTTGCTCGTTTATGTGAAACTGATTCTTATGGTCAGCCCGGGGGCGCTGAATGTCCTTCGCTCCACCCAGCGAAGAAAAATATCATACACGCGGAGGGAAACCATTGTCTGTCACATGGGGGACACTCAGGGCATTATTTTTTGATCGTATACAGTTTTTTCAAAACCGCGCTTGACCACCCCGTAACACTCGCAAGAGGCCATTTCTAGGCCGCTACGGTCGAGAATCAAGATCTGACCACGCATGTAACGTATAAGCTCCTTTTTCTGCAATGAGTGGACTGCCCCATTGAGGCGTTGCCGCGCCGAACCGAGCATCTGAGAGAGGGCAACTTGCGTAAGGTTGAACCCATTCGCCTTTGTACGGTCATGCGTGGTCAGAAGCCAGCGGCAGAGGCGCTGCTCAATGGTGTGAAAGCGGTTGCAGATGGCCGACTGTGCAATCTGCTTGATTAGGGTGTAGGTGTGGCGCAACAGCAGGTCGCGCAGCGCCGTCTGATGCTTGAGCTCTTCTTTAAGCAATGCGGCACTCATTACATAGGCGGCACCGGCAATCTGCACCGTCATCCGGTAAGGGGTTGTCTCACTGCCCCAGAAAATAGGCATCCCGACCATCCCCTCATTACCGACCATTGCGATTTCAATCGTTTCGGCCTCGGACGTGGTCGAGAGTACAGACACCATACCGGTGTTGGGGAAATAAACCTCACGGATAGATTCACCAGGGTGGTAAATAACCCTGCTTTGAGTCAGGTTGACCAGTTTTAAATTAGGAAAAAGGCGGTCGAATTCGGAAGTCGGCAAACTCATCAGGATCAAGTTCTGGACCGGGCGATTCGACTTTTGGCGGTTGGCCATTGAATGAGCCATTATCTATAAAGTGCCGTGCAACTTGAAATTATTACAGGCGATTTCCGAAAACGTTGAAGCGACGCAGGACGCCCAGTGATTGGCGCGGGCAGCAGCCGCTTTCGCATCGGACGTATCAGCAACTTCCAGAGCAGGATCTCTGAGCGAGGAGAAGACCGGTTTATCCGGCGAAGCCCCAATCGCATAAAACAGATTGTGAAGTCTGGCTGCGTACGCCCACATCATCATCAGCTTGACTGGCACGGCCCAGTCTTTTGCCCATTCTACATAGATGAATTCAGTGCTTACCCATCTTACCCAAGTTCTTCACGGTGGAGGAAGTGGCCAATCTCTTACGGGTCTCAACTCGCTCGGTCTATGAATGGGTTTCCCAAGGCACGATCCCCCATCGTAAGGCGGGCCGCCGGACCATCTTTCTGGCCGATGAAATCTTAGAGTGGATGCGTTCGGAAGCGCCGGCAAGGCTATAGCCTCCGCACATGAACTTCATGTATGATTGCGTCAGCCTTTCGATGGTCAGTGGCTGGAGAGGAAGGTTCAAGTGACGGTAAGAAAACAAGGTGACAAGTGGTATTACGACTTCATGGTTCGTCACACATGCTATCGGGGCGCTCTCAAGACACCGCCTTGAGAATTGTCACAAAATTGTCACGAGCGCCGTCGAGTACCCTGTGGCAGTGAACGCGTGACTTGCAGGCGGAAAGGATAAGACTTTGGAAAGCAGGCGCAAAACTGAAGAAGAATCACGTAGTCCCAGATTTTCGCCGGGCGGCACGCCGGGCGGCATCGGCATGTTTTTATTCGGACTGGCCTTGGCCATCGCCGGCGGCTACCTGATCATGAATCAAGTGCAAGTGACGAGCGGTTACTGGCACTGGTGGGGGCCGAACACCTTCGGGCTGACGCTGTTGCCGCTGGTCATCGGCATCGGGCTGTTGTTCTTTAATGGCCGCTCGATTGCCGGCTGGCTGCTGGCGGGCGGCGGTGCCGTGATCATCTTCGTCGGCATCATCTCGAACCTGCAAGTCTATTTCCAACAGACCAGCCTGTTTAACACCATTCTGATGTTGACGCTGTTTGCCGCGGGGCTCGGCCTGATGGCCCGCGCCCTCAAACGTTCTGAACGATGATGCTGATTAAAAAAACTCCCGCGCCCTGCCTGGCTCTGGCCTTGGGCGCCATGATTTTTTGCAGCCTCGCGCTTGCGGCCGAAGCGCGCCCGGTGAAGGAATCGTCTCTCAACGAGGCGCGCAAAAAAATTGCCGAGCTGGTCACAGCGAGCGGCGCTGAAATTGTCGCGGTCGCCTTCCACGACCTCGCCAGCGGCAGTGAGCTGCTGATTAACCCCGACGCCAACTTTCACGCCGCCAGCACCATGAAGGTGCCGGTGATGATGGAAATCTATCGCCAGGCGGCGGCGGGCGGGCTGTCGCTCGACGACCGCCTGCCGGTCAAGAACGATTTTCTGAGCATCGCCGATGGCAGTCACTTTTCGATCTCGGCCACAGACGACAGCGAGCCGTCGCTTTACAAACGCATCGGCGAGACCGCGACTATCCGCGAGCTGATGCGTCTGATGATTATTGCCAGCAGCAACCTGGCGACGAACATTTTGATCGAGCGTGTGCAGCCCGCGCGCGTGATGGAGCTGATGCGCGAGATGGGCGCGCACAACATCCGCGTGTTGCGCGGCGTCGAAGACGGCAAGGCGTTCGACCGTGGCTTGAACAACACGACGACGGCGCGCGACCTGATGATCCTGTTGCGCCGCATTGCCGCGGGCCACGCCATATCCCGGCAGGCTTCTGATGAAATGATCCGAGTGATGCTCGATCAGCAATTCAACGAAGGCATCCCGGCGGGCCTTGCCAAAGACGCGCGCGTCGCGCACAAGACCGGCTCGATCACCCGGATCAATCACGATGCCGCGATCATCTTTCTGCCCAACCGCAAGCCTTACGTGCTGGTCGTGCTGACGCGCGGCCTCAGCGACGAAGCCCGCGCCCACCGACTGATCGCCGACATCTCGCAGACGATTTATCAATCGCTCATCGGTCATTAGTCTCTCGTTCTTCTTACAAAGAATCATCCGGCTGTCAGACAATCCCGCTTGCCGCCGTCAACCGCATTGGGCTTTGGCGCGAAGAAAGCCCGATGTTAGAATGCGCACGCCGGAGATAGATCAATTACACGTTCTCAAGAGTGCGCGCATGACCGATAGCACCGCGGCTGGAACCGAGATCAATGACCGCAGGCTCGACGAGCTGAGCGACGAAGAACTGGTGGACTGCTTCCTCGTCGGCCAGAAGACCGAGCGCGAGCGCGCGCACCTCTGTTTCGAGACCTTGATCGCCCGCTATCGCGGCTTGATCAATCACGTCGTCCGCTATTCGCAATACCGCTACCCGGAATGGGACGCGGCGGACGATGTGGTGTCGCGGGCGATTTATAAAATCTATCGCGGGCTGCGGCTGTGGCGTCGTGAGGGGAAACTGTCGAGCTTCATCGCGCGCATCACGCAGAGCGAGATGATTGATACGATCCGCCGTGTGCGCCGCGACAAGTCGTGGACGCCGCGCCCGGCGGCTGACCCTGACGACGACGAGCCTTCGGAAGTCGAGCGCGCGCCGGCGCTGACGCTATCGCCCGAGGCCGAGGCGATTCGTAGCGAGCAGCGCGAGATCGTTGATCAACTGCTCGGCGATGTCTGCCGCGACTGGAAAGATTCGGTGATCGTCAGCGACTACATCATCCTGGGGCGCAACGCGACCGAGATCGCCGGCGAGTTCGCCATGTCGGAAGACCTGGTCTATCAGCGCGCGCACCGTTTGAAGGAGCGGTTGAGGAAATGGCTTGAGGCGCATGGCTTCACCTCGGCAAACGCCGTGCTGGGCGGCGCGAAGAAGAAAAAGCAATGAGCGTGAACTGGCTGACAACGGCGCAACAGGCGTCGAGCTTATTTTCCATTTTCAGCGAGGCAACCCGCATGGACGAGCATCCGTTAATGACCGATTCGAAGCAGCGCGTGGCGCTGGAGTTGATGCTGCTCATCGTTGACCGCGAGCACAAAACGAAGATCGAAAAGCCCGACGCGCGGACTTATTACCTGTCGCTCTATAGCCAGTGCCTCAAGGTGGTGTCGGGCGATGCGGCGGAAAACCCATCCCCGCAAAGTTGAATCCAAGGAAGTGACACATTCGCCCCGGCGAGTGTGAGCAGGCAGGTGAGATCATGGCACGAAAGTCAGCGCATCCAAGCAGACAGTTGTTCGATTACCTGAACGGCGCGGCCAGCGACGAGGCGCGGCAACAGGTCGAGCGACATCTGAGCGATTGCGCGGACTGCGCCGCCATCGCCCGCCTGGTGCGCGCCTTGAAGGATCACGCTGCCGAAGACGGCGACCCGGCGACACCAGCCGACGCCGCTTCAATCAACTCTCAAGACGATCACCCGGATGTCGCGGCGCTCGCCGCGTTCTTCTACAGCCGCTCGTCGGGTGAGCGCGATGCGCGGGTCGCGGCGCACGCCGCGCAGTGCCGCCATTGCGTTGCCGAGATCGCTCTGTACGCCGAGGCCGAGCGCGCCGCCGCGGCGTATGAGCCGGCGGCGACAGAAGCCGACGCGGTGCCCGCCGCCGTGTGGGAGATGCTGCGCGGCTGGGAAGAGAACGCCTACGCGCAGCCGAAGCCCGCAAGCGAGATGGTCAACCATGAGTTGCTGGCGAAACTGATGAGCGTCTTGCGCGAGCAGCGGCAAGCATCGGGAGGCGTAGCGGGCGAAGGCGTGGTGCCGGTAACCATCATTGACCGCGAAGGCCGCGTGCGCGGCGTCGAGTTGTTCAAGCGCGACACCAACGCCGAAGGCGAAAGCATCCTCAAGCACGTCAGCGCCTCGGCGCAGCACGACGCCAAGCCGGTTCATGTGCTGCTCGACTTTGGCGACGAGAATCGCGTGATTCTCTCCGAGCACGTCGAGCGTGACACGCTGCGTCTCAAGCCGATCATGCGCCGCACTCAGCCGCTACGCGCCGACTATTTCATCATTGAAGATTGATAAGAAGGAAGTCAGGAGTCAGAATGGAAGAGGACGTCGGCTCCGCCTGCGTTTTTTATTCTGACTCCTGACTCCTGACTCCGTTCCGTGTCACTTGTCACTTGTCACCGTCTTCCCGGTGATGATTCGCTCGATTGAATAGATGGGCTTGCCCTGCGACTCGAAGTAGGTGCGGCTCAACATCTCGCCGATCAACCCCGAAGTGATCAACTGCACGCCGGCCAGGATCAACACCGCGCCGAGGATCATCAGCGGCCCGTGCTGCTCGAAGAGGTCCGAGCCATACAGTAGCTTCTTCGCCAGCATCCAGAGCATGATCAACATTCCGGCCATCGTGCTCAGCAGGCCGAGCGGCCCGAAGAAGTGCAGCGGGCGGGTGACGTACTTCAGCAGGTAGCGGATCGTCAGCAGGTCGAACAACACCCGCACCGTTCGCGACAGGCCATAATGCGAGCGCCCGCCCGGCCGCTCGATGTTCTTGATCGGCACCTCGACGATGGTCGCGCCGTTCCACGAAGCCAGCGCCGGGATGAAGCGGTGCATCTCGCCATAGAGCTTGATCTGCTTGATCGTGTCTTTGCGATAGACCTTGAAGGTCGTGCCGAAGTCATGAATGTTGACGCCCGATAACCTGGCCATCAGCCAGTTGGCAATGCGCGACGGCAAGCGGCGCAGCAGGAAATTATCCACACGCTTTTTGCGCCAGCCGCTGACGATGTCGCAGCCGGTCGCTCCCAGCGTCGCCAGCATCCGCGGAATATCCGCGGGGTCATGTTGCAGGTCGCCGTCCATCGAGATAATCACGTCGCCTTCGGCGTAATCAAAGCCTGCGGCCAGCGCCACCGTCTGACCGTAGTTGCGCTTCAGCCGGATGGCGACGACACGCGGGTCGGCGGCGGCAATCTCTTTCAACGCCGCGAGCGTGCGGTCGCTGCTGTGGTCGTCAATGAAGATGAATTCGACCGGCTCGAAGCGGTTGCTCATCACTTCGGACAAGCGCTGATAAAGCTCGCGGACGCTCTCTTCCTCGTTGTGAAACGGCACGACGACGGAATAGCGAGGGGCTTCGATTTCACTTTCAAACATGCTCGACAAACTCCTGATAATTGATGAGCCGCACCTGTTGTGTGGCAATGGCGCGGCGCACGTTATCATCGCTCAACGCTTCAAGCTCGCGCTGGCGCTCACGCTTCAATCGCGTCGCCGCGCGCTCCAACTCATCATCATACACGGCGGGGTGGCACATCAACTCAGTGGTGCCGTCGCGCAAGGCTTCGATGATGCGCCGCGCGGCTTCCGCATCGAGCAATCCGGTCAGGCGCACGCCACAGAAAAAGTCCGGCGCTTGCAAACCATAATCTCGGACAAGGCGATGAAACGTCCGGGCGCGGGCCGCCACTGTAGCCGACATCACAAACTGCTTCAAGTAAATGCCGCGCCGGGCGCGGGCCGCCCCTCCTGTTATAACCGGCGCCCGCCAGCTTTCAAACGGATTGCGCACGGCGCGGACGCCGAAGGCGCTGGCGACGCGCGCCAGCGCCTTCATCACCAGCGGCTGGGTGTGCGTGTGTTTGTGCGAGTCGAAGTGCGTCGGCGTAATCCCTGCGCGGCGAACCCGCTCGACTTGCGCGGCGAACTCGCGCTCCAGATGCTCGACGCGCACCCTGCCGCGCGCCAGCCGTTTAATTAAATCGGTGAGCGTGCGCGGCAGCAAGCCATCGCGGTCAACCAGCGAGGCGATCTCGGGGGCGGGCGCGAGCGGGCGCCCGCCGACCGCAACCAGATGGCAGCCTACGCCAAGCTGCGGGTTGGCCCGCGCCATCGTTACCGCTTCGTCAAAGGCGTCGCCATTGGCCATCAACGTCGCGCTCGTCAGAATGCCGCTTTCAAAAGCCCGCAGAATCCCGGCATTGACGCCGCGCGTGAAGCCGAAGTCGTCCGCGTTGACAATCAATCGTTTCATCAGAAGGTGACGAGTGACCAGTGACAAGAAGGAGACGAGACCTTGGGCCTTGTCACTTGTCACTTGTCGCTCGATAGACTCGCGCGGCGGCCGCGCCGCCGTAGTCGCTCGACTGCACGATGGGAAAGGTGCGCTCGATGAATTCGTAATTCTCGCGGTTCTCGAAATAGACGCGGCCCGGTTGCAGCAGCACGTAATCGGGAGCACGCTCGCTCAGGGTGAAGCCCGGCTGCGACATAATCTCGACTTGAATGTCGGACCGTCGGTAACGCTGCAAATAGTATTCGACAACGCCGGGAATCTCTGTCGCCAGTCGCGCCCCCGGCGGCGCGTTGTCGGCGATGTAGCGGATACTTTCTCTCGCCCCCAGGTCATAAAACTCGTCGTGCGGGAAAAAGTAGCCGACCCGCTGGCCGCCCAGTGTGTTGAGATAAAGATTCGGGAACGGCAGGCTGCCGAGCATGCTGACCGCCGGCGTAACCAGAAATACAATGGCGAGCGCGGCGGCTGCCAGGCTCGCCGCAACCGGCGAAGGCGTCAACTGCCGCGCCCGCGCTGCCAGCCAGCGCCACATCACCAGGATGCCGATGGCCGCGGTCATATAAACCAGCGGCATCAGCGACAGCGTGTAGCGCAAGAACTTGGTGCCGATCAGCGACATCGGCAAGAGCCAGAAGATCAGCATCAGACGCAGGAAGAGATAGCCGCGCGATTGCGGGTAGGGGCCGCGGTGGCGGAAGATTTCGACGACGCCGACGGTGAACGCCAGCAACACCGGCAGCGGCACCTTGACGAGCAGAAAGAGGAAGTAAAAGTACCACGGGTTGCCGCCCGGCGTTTGCAACACGTCGTTGATGAACAGCTTACCCATCACAACGTAGCCGTGGTGCGTCAGCAGGTCTTCGTTGACGTACTTCAACAGGTAGCGCCAGGTCTGCGGCACGAAGACCGCCGGGTTGAAGATGACGAACGCCAGGACCAATCCGCCGAAGTAGCGGCCCCACATCCGCCGCGTCAGCGGGCGGTTGTTGCGGCTGTCGTAGCCGACCAGCGTGTAATAGAGCGAGTTCAGGCCGAAATAGTGGGGGAAGTATTTCGACGCCATCATCAGCCCGAAGGCCGCCCCCGCCAGCGCGTACAGCGTCTCTTGCCGACGCTCGTCGTCCGCCCATTGTGACTTTGCCAGGTGGTAGAGGTAGAAGCCGCAGAACATGAAAAAGACGAGCAGCGTGTCTTCTTTGTCAACGCGGCTAAACCAGACGGCGTTGATCCCAAAGGCCCACAGCAGCGCTGTGATGACGCCGGCTCGGAAGCCGAGCAAAGCGGCGGTGAGCAGCAGCAGCGGAATCACGGTGAGTGCGCCGAACAGCGCATTCGGCAGGCGCATCGCCGCCTCTTCGCTAATACCGAGGTGCAGCGGCGTGCCGGCAAAATGGTTCCAGGCGCTCGCCGTTTGCAGCGATGCGTAACAGAGCATCTTCATCACCATCGGGTGCTCGGTGTTAACTGTGAAGTCGCCCTGCTCGTAGGCGCGCAGCGCGAAGACCTTGTTGGCTTCGTCTTCGGCGAGGCTGGCGGCGCCAATCTGGTAGGCGCGGGCGGCGAAGGCCAGGACAACCAGGCCGCAAATCACCAGCCGGCGGTGGCGTTCGAGACGGTCGAAGAAGCCGGGGCGAGTGGCTACTTGAGGCGGCTTAAAATCTGCGAAGCTGACTTCGAGATCGTCTACGGTTCGCATCCCCTGTGACTCCAGCAAAGATTCAACACGCTGTCCATCCCAAAAGAGTCGTGAAGGTCATGCTACGCTGAAACGGGAAAGTCGGTTGACGGGCAGACCAAAACATGGCGGCCCGGCTGCGGTAAACACGCGTTCAAGACCAAGGCGTCCCCTCGGCAGTAGTTTGCGGCGAGAGATTCATTGTAGTCATACGAATAAGAAAACTCAAACCGAATGCGTTTGCCGGGCGGCTCAGATCGCAGGTGGCTTGAAGCACAGAGGCGGGCGGCGGCGGCGGGCCGGCTTATTCGGCTTCGCCTCCTTGAGATGCTTTGATAGATAGGGCGGCCATCTTGCGCGGGTGCTGACGCGGCACCGCGACTTTGGCGTAGACCTCGGAGTCGGAAACCCGTCGCAGCGTCGTTTGCTTTTCGACCGGGCCGAGGCGGACGCGCAGGCGCGCGCCTTCAAGCTGCATTTCGCTCGAAGAGAAATGGATCGTCAGGTCGGTGCTGGTTTCGAGCATCGCCCGGGCTCGCATATACCCATCATCGCTCTGCCACTGCCAGACTTCCTTGCCCTGCTCGGCGAGATGCCGCGGCGCTCGCGCCGTCAACGCGCCGCTCGCCGCTTGCTGTCTGAAAAAGGTCTGCCAGCTTGCGACCATAGGCCGCAGGTACTCAGTCAGCCGCTGCTCGGCAGGGATTCCCTGGGCGTTGGTGACGGGCCGGTCGGTGGGCGATGGTCGTCGCGGGTCGCTTTCGGCCATCAGCCGCTCGACCAGCGCCACATCATCAGCGGAAATCTCCCGGCGCTGCAACGCCTCGTCCTCTTCGCGCAGCGACTCTACTTTTCGCGCGCAGATGAAACATTGCTTGATGTGGGCTTCGGCCAGGGCGCGGCTGGCGGCATCGAGCTCCTGATCGCAGTAGGCGGTTAGCGCGCTCTCAGTCAGATGAATGAGCTTGAGGCTGCGCAGCTTATTTTTGAGGTCGTCGGTTTTCATCATGCCCACCTCAGCGTTTCTCGCCGAGCAATTTGCTCAGCTTGCGCATGGCGCGCTGGCGAATCTTCGTGACGTTACTCACAGACAGATCGAGCTCCCGGCTGATCTCGTCGGTAGATCGCCCCTCAACATAATAGTAAATGACGATCCGCGCCGCCTTTTCAGTGAGCTGCGCGAGCGCCTCGCGGACCAGGGCGGTCGTTTCTGATCTCGCTGGCTCGGTTGTCGCGACGGCCTCAGGGTCGGCATCGTCAAGCGCGCCGGCGAATGTCAGGCCGGCGGCGTCCAGAGCCGTATGGATCTGTTCGCCGCTGAGCCCGGTCGCCCGCTCGACCTCCTCAAGCGTGGGTTGGCGCTGGAGCATCGCGGTCAACTCGGCCTCGGCCTCTCTGACCTGACGGCAGATTTCTTGCTGCCGTCGAGCCAGGGTGCGGGTCAGTTCCGGGCTGTCGAAAATGGCGCCGCGAATATAAAACCTTGCAAAGGTCTTGAAGGCGACGCCGCGCCTGGAGTCGAACCGCGCCATTGCCTGCATCAGTCCAATGATGCCATCTTGCCTGAGGTCTTCCCAGTCGGTCCAGCCGGCGCTCCTGGCAATACGCCGGGCCAGCGGCTCGACCATCGGCAGATAACGCAAGATCAAGGCTTTGCGCGCCGTTTCCTCTCCCTGGCCATAGCGTTCCCATAAGTCAAGCTCTTCCGTGGTCATCCTCTCCCCTCCGCGACGGATGCTGCGCTTAGCCGGCAACTTGACATCCGTTGCGGCAGAGGGCCAGCCGGCTCGCCGGGATAGCGCGACAGGCGCTATCGAAGAAGCTGCCCCGTGGGCTTCGCCCTATGAAGAACGTGCGGTGGCGCGGCCCAGGATTACACCCGGCCGAATTAAAAGTCATTGATATAACGCCTGACTGTTAAAGCCTTGGCTGATAGCGACCGCTTGTGCGAACGCCGCCGCCGGCTCGCAAAAAAAAAATCTTCTCCACCGTGTCCAGACCCTCGCGGCAATTGCCCACAAGAGGTTTGGAGGCGGCATCGGCCTGCCTTCCTAAAACCCGACTTCAGAAAGGAAGCGCTTACAAATGGAGAAGAACTCAGTTACCTTGGCGGCGCCCCCCGGCGCGCTCGCCACTCGCAACCGTCAACTTTTCATGGCCCGCATTTTCGTGCTGGCGCTGGTTTTGGCGCTCAGCCTGTTGAGCCTTCAGCCGCAGACTTCGGCGCGGGCGGCTAACCAGAAACCGCGGGCTGTCGCGCCCGACTGTGCCGGCGACTGCGAGCAGGCACGTATTCAATGCCAGCTCGGCGGCGGCTCTTTGTGTGACATCCAATACAACAACTGCATATCGGGCTGTCATTGACCCGATGTGAATAACCGGCGGGATCAAGTCCGCGACCGGCGAATCGCCGGGGCTTGATCCCGCCGCCTCTCACCATTCCGCCTTGCTCGACATGGCTGCCTCCTAAGGCAGCCATGTCGAGCAGGCTTTCTATGTCGAGTTGCCCGCCGATTGATTGCCCGACATGGCAAACCCGACTGGGAACTGCTGTTGTCGATCAGCCCCTTAAGTACTAGCCTTTTCATTCCATTTCGGGTTTACATGAACATCAAGGCAGGGTATTCTCGCTGACACCTCCCCGATGGTATACTCTCTGATCCTTGTCAAAGTGGGTGTATCTTGTTACCGAAAAAAAACACATCTTGCCTCACCGCGTTTCTGATGTCGGTCGTTTTGCTGACTGCGTCGGCTCCGCTCGCCGTCGGTCACAGCCGCGGCGCGGCGGACGCCTCCCAGGAGATGTCGCCGCCGCCGGAAGTGCTGTTCCAGGAGGCCATCTTTCTAGCCGGCACCCCGCAGCGCGAGGCCTCGCGCCAGCGGGTGCAGCTCGCGATGCAGCGATGGGTGCTGAGGCGCGAGCCGGAGAAAGCCGCAAGGGCGGCCCTGCAAATGGGAGATTACTTTAAGCTGGATCTGGAATACCCGGAGGCGCTCGATTATTACCGGCAGGCAAACGAAGTCGAATCCCTGCCCGGCTCGGTCAAAGCGGACATCTTGAATGCCCTGGCGCTGGTCTACGCTGAGCTATGCAAGCCTGAGCTGGCCGTGCACGCCTTTACCCAGGCTCTCGATCTGGCGCGCGGCTCCCATGATACGCCGGCGCAGTTGCTCGCCTTGTCCGGGCTGGCACAGGTTTATCATCAGCAGGATGATCAGGTCCAGGCGCTTAGCTATATCGGCCAGGCGCGACAATTAAACGATCAGGGAAATAAAGCGGCGGAAGCCGATCTGCTCTGTCTGCTCGGCCAGATTCGTCTGGAAGAGGGATTGGCGGGGCAAGCGAAAGCGGCTTTTGAAGAGGCCCTGCCGATTGCTGTGAATGCCGACAATGTGGCGGGGCAGGTCAAGGCGTTATGCGGCCTGTCGGCGCTTGCCTTGCAGGCCGCGCAGAAATCAGCCGCCCTGGAACTGGCGGAACGCGCCCTCGGGCTGGCGAATAAGCTTTTCGCCCGTGCCTTCAGCCACGGTGAGTTCATGCGCGCCTGGAACTTGCGATGGCTGGCGCAGCTCAGTCACGCTCGCGCCGAGCGTGCCATCGGCGAAAAAAAGAGCGCGCTCCGTTCATATATGCTGGCCGCCGCCTGGTTAGAGGCACTGTGGGACGGGTGGGCGCTTTATAACGCCACTGAATCCGCGGCGCTCGCTCTCAGGGAAGCCGGGCAGGCGACTTATCGGGAATACATTGACCTGTCGATGGAACTCGGGCAGTTCGCACATGCCTATGAGCTGGCGGAAAAGGCCAAGGGCCGCATGATCCTCAACCGCATCGATGCGCGGCGGGTGGCGCCGCCATCCGTGAACAACGCTCAAGCGGCAGAGATGAGCAAGCATTCTCAAGCGATTGCCGCCCGCCGCCTGCAACTGCTTGAGCCAAACCTCAGCCCTGAGCGTCAGGCCAGGCTGCGCCAGTTGTTAGAAGATGAACAGTTCGAATATCGGAAGATGCAGCTCGATGTGGAGGTCTGTCATTCCAAAGAAAATCTGCTCTGGTCGGAGCTGGCCAAGCCCGATCAGATGCAGAAACTGACGGCGCAGAGCCGGACGGTGCTGGCGGAGTTCTTGCTCGGGGAGAATCGCTCATACGTCTGGCTGTTTGCGCACGGCAAGCTTTCTTACGCGACGCTGCCGCCGCGCCAGCAAATCGAGCAGGCGGTCAGAGCGTATCTGGACATGCTCGCCGAAGCGCCCTCGTCGCTTACTCTCGATCACGAGCTGGAGAAAGTGCGCGCGCCGGCCGAAAAGCTCTTCGCCACCTTGCTCGGCCCGCTGGCCGAACAGATCGAGCCCGGGCAACGGCTCATCGTCGTGCCCGACGGATTGTTGCATTATCTGCCGTTCGAGACGCTGATGCACAAGGGGCGTTATTTAATCGAAGACCATGAGATCATCAACAACCCTTCGGCGAGCCTGCTCGGCTTGTGGCAGAAGCCAGCTAGCCCTCGCGGCGGGCAGATGGAGCTGCTGGCCATCGGCGATCCGGTTTTCGAGCCGACACTCAGGGCCGGGGCGGGCAAGCGGGTGACCCGCGCCGTCAGTCATCGGACGCGCCGGTTGTCGGCAAACGACATCCCGCGTTTCTCGACGCTGCCGAGGACGCACGACGAAGTAGAGTACATCGCCGGCCTCTTTCCTGCCGACCGCCGTAAGGTGCTGCTCGGCAGGCAGAGCACCGAAGCCGCCTTCAAGCGCGAGCCGCTCAAACAGTATCGGCGCTTGCACTTTGCCACCCACAGCTTGATTGACGAGAAGACGCCGGCCCGCTCTGCCGTCGTGCTGACCGCGGGCGATGCCGAAGATGGCTTGCTCGATGTGAGCGAGATTTCCCAGCTCGACCTCGATTGCGATCTCGTGGTGGTGAGCGCCTGTCAGACCGGACGCGGGCAGTTGCTATCCGGCGAAGGCGTCGTCGGGCTCAGCCGCGCCTTCCTCCATGCCGGCGCCCGCACGGTGGTCGTCAGCCTGTGGAATGTCAGCGATGGGGCGACCGGCCAGTTGATGAAAGATTTCTATGCGAGCCTGAGCGGCGGGCTGAGCAATGCGGCGGCGCTGCGCCAGGCGAAGCTGCGCATGATCGCCAGCGATAAAGCGCTGCGCCATCCTTACTACTGGTCATCATTCGTTATGGTCGGCAAGCCTTAGCGCCGGTATGGCGCGCGCCGCACTGACGGTTGCGGGCGCGGCGGGCAGCGGCCCGCCAGGGGGCAAAGGTGAATCTAGTTCGGACAAACAAAGATGATGACTGGCTCGATTGGCTGCGGCGCGTCATGGCCGGCGACGCCGACGCTGAAACCGAGCTGGTTGAGCGCTACAAGGATGGCATCGCCATCATCATTGGCCGCGTCGTGCGCAACGACGCGGTGACCGACGACCTTTCCCAGGAAACCTTCCGCATCGTGCTGGAAAAGATCAGGCGCGGCGAGGTGCGCGACCCCGAACGGCTCTCCGGCTTCATTTGCAGTGTGGCAGAGAACCTCGCCCTTGACTACGTCCGCCGCCTGCGCCGGAAGGTCAACCAGGAAGAGATCGGCGAGGCCGAGCAGATTCGTGACCCGCGGGCGGACCAGTTCGCCGCGCTCTTGCAGAAAGAGCGCGGCGCAATCGTCCGCCAGGTGATCGATGAGCTGAAAGTCGAGCGCGACCGCGAGGTGCTGTTTCGCTACTACATCGCCGAAGAAGACAAAGAGCGGATTTGCGCCGACCTTAAATTGAGCAGTCGGCAATTCAACAGCGTCCGGTTCCGGGCCCTCAACCGGTACAGGGAACTTTACATTAAGCGCTTCGGTGAACCCTGAGGCGAGAAGAAGTTTTTGTCGGGCTGTCATAATTGCGCTTTTATTGACACTTTCAATATGGAACTGCTTGAACGGTAATGAACCATCAGCAAATAGATCAATTTGATTTGATCGACCGCTATCTCATGGGGAAGCTGCTGGCGGAAGAGAGCGCCAGCTTCGAAGCGCACTTCGTTGATTGCCCGCAATGTATTGCCCGCCTGCAACTGACGAAGACCTTCCTCGAAGACCTGCGCGGCGTGGCGGCAGCGCAGTCATGGCCGATTGCGCCGCCGCCGGCGCGCGGCTTCCGGCCTTTTCTGCAAACGTTCTTGCGCTGGCCTTTTGCGCTGGCCGTCGCCGGCCTGCTGATCGCGGCCATCATCAGCGCCATCATTGTGGTCGGTTATACACGCCGCTTACGGAACGAGGCCGATCTGGCCAGGCAGCTTGCCGCGCAGTGGGAGGGCCGCTACGAGGGCGAGCGGCAGGCGGCGATGGCGGCAGAGAGCCAGCGTCGCGAAGAGGATTCGCAGCAGGCCGAACAGCGCCGCGCCCTTGAAGCCAGGCTGGCGGACGAGGCGGCGCGGCACGGCCAGCTAGAGGCAGAAGGCAGTCGCACGATGACTGTTGGCGGCAACCTGATTGTCGCCCCGTTGATCTCGGTGCGCGGCAGCGAGCCGGCGGAAACGATCAATCAAGTCATCGTGCCGCGCTCGGCTTCCCTGTTCGCCATCATGCTTACGCTGGACGGGGAAGGGGAATATAAGAGCTATCGCGGCACAATTGTCGATGGCTCTGGCCGAGCGATCTGGAGTGGCAGATTGACGCCGAATCGCCATGACACGCTTTCCGCCTGGTTCAAGCCGGAGCGCTTCCAGCCCGGCAATTATTCTTTGACCGTTGAAGGCGTCAAGCCGGGAGGCGGGCGCGCGGTCATCGGCCAATATCCTTTCGTGCTAAAGAAAACCTCCTGAGGTCATGCCTGCCGATAAGCGGGCCGGGCGCGAGGCGACGGGCGCGGACTGGCATTGCCGGCGTTTGCGCCAGCGCCTTTGAGCCTCGTGTGTGGGCGCTGCGATTTTTTTTAACATTCCTGTAATAATCTCCCACTGCCAATCACTTTCTATTTGACTGGCTATAGCCTGCAAAAGTATTCCTTTGAGCAGGTCACAGCCAATCGCGAGGCAGTCGGTTAAGGTTGTGAGAGCAATAGTCCTGTTTAATCAGTTGGCAGTTGCTCGCATAAATTGACACGAGCAGCCTAAAGAACTCTGCGGCGAGGGTAGTTACTACGTATCGTGAAATGTTCCGATGCGTCCCAGAGGGATCCCTTGCGTGGAGTTATGCCGCTGCCTCAACTGGACCGGCCCAATTCAAACATCAATTGCTGCCGGCTGCGGCCTGAGGGCGTAAGCCTGCGCTTAGCGGTTCGACATCGGCGTGGTGTGCCGAGGCGGACGGCGAGTGACTGCGCCGCGCGGGCCGCGCCCTGTCATCTGTCCGTCTTGCCGGCGCTGTTTATCCACTTCTTCGCCAAACCGCTTGAAAAATTGATCGCCACTGGTGTAGTTTCGTCGAACTCAGGTTAAAATAGATTGGCCAGTCTGACTCAGGTAGCGACAGGCATCTCAGGGCCATTGGGCGGAACGCAAGCAAGCGAAACCATAAGGCGAGGCCGGGCCATTTCCCGCGCACAACGCGGCAGTTGATCGGGCCGGCGGTCACAGGAGGGATGATGCAGGCGAAACGAATAATGCGAACGACATTCGCAATGATTCTGGCGCTGTCGCTGGTGAGCGCAAGCGTGCTGGCACAGGGAACGACCAGGCATTCCCAGCCGTCAACAAAGTCTGCCACCCTGGCGAAGTCTGCCACCTTTGCGAAGTCTGCCGGTCTCGCCGCGCTCGCTTCGCCGCAACAGCAAGAGCCGGCCACTGAACCGACGCACCCGTCGCAGACCGAGATCAGCTTTACCGCCGTCGGCGATGTCATGCTGGGGTCGGCTTGGCCCAATGGCGGCTGGCTGCCGCCTGATGACGGCACAGGGCTGCTTGCCGAAGTCGCGCCCGTTTTGTCGGCTTCAGACATTACCTTTGGCAACCTGGAAGGGCCGATGGTTGACGACGGCACGTCAACGAAATGCCCCGAAGCGTCGTCACGCTGCTATGCGTTTCGGGTGCCGACGCGCTATGGCCGCTACCTGAAAGAAGCCGGCTTTAATGTCATGAGCCTGGCCAACAATCACGCCCTCGACTTTGGCGCGGCGGGCCGGCAAAGCTCAAAAAGAGTCCTCGACGGTCTCGGCATCGCGCATTCCGGCGAAGTCGGCGACATCGCCCACCTGCGGGTTAAAGGCAAGCAGATCGCCTTGATCGCTTTCACCACCTATGACACCTCATACAATCTGAACAACATCGAAATGGCCCGCCAGCTCGTCCGTGATCTGGCGACTCGCGCCGACCTGGTCGTGGTCTCGTTTCACGGCGGCGGCGAAGGGGCCGGTTATCAGCATGTCCCTTATGCGAGCGAGCTATTCCTCGGCGAAAACCGCGGCAACCTTCGACAGTTTGCCCACGCCGTCATCGATGCCGGCGCCGCGCTGGTGATCGGCCACGGGCCGCACGTCGTGCGCGGCATGGAGATCTATCGCGGCCACCTGATTGCCTACTCGCTCGGCAACTTTGCGACCTATGGCTCGTTCAACCTCTCCGGCCCACAAGGTCTGTCGCTGATTCTGCAAGCAAGGCTGGCCGCCGATGGGCGGTTTCTCGGCGGGCGCATCCATCCGGTGAGGCAGGAGCGACCGGGCGGCCCGCGCCTCGATCCCAACCGGGCGATTATCCCGCTACTGACGCAACTCTCGCAGCAGGATTTCGGCGCCAGCGCCGTGCGGATCAGCGCCGATGGCGTGATCAGCCCGCCTGCCGAGAGCGCGCCGTTGGCCCGCGACAAATGAAGATTGTCGCGAGCGCCGTGGCGTTTTCAAAGCGGCTATTGACCGAGCCCGACGCCGCCGGTTTGCTCATGTTGACAAGCCCGCAAACCCCACATTATGCTTTCTGGCGCTTACGGTATTCCGGCATTGGTTTCGGGCTGAATACGTTAGGAAATCCGGCGCGAGCATAATGAGTGGGGAGTCTCATGGCATCCCGCCCTGAAGATGCAAACACGCGAAACTAGCTGAGTTCTTTCGCAGGCAAGCACGCCTATCCCTGAGACTCTGTGTCGCTCGGCTGGGTGCCGCATGGCGCTAAAGTTCTGACAACTGCTCCCCGTCCCATCGCGCTATGAGTCTGAGTGTCAATCTGAAGGCCGCGCCAGCGGCTTCCCTGACGGGCTTAACCATCGTCGGGCGTGGTCTGTCCCGCCGACACGTTGGCCTTTTGCCGTTCGATTTTTGCCTTCACCGAGGGCGTGTATGACGATCCATCTCGAACTAAAACATGCGGGGGCGCGGCTGGCGGTGTTGCTGCTGGCGCTCGCCGCAGGCGCGTTACTGCTGGTGATCGTCTTTTCGCGTTTCGTCATCGGCACGCTGGCCGATGACCGCTTTATGTTGGAGCGCGACTGGCTGCTGGCGGGCACCGCTTACTTGCCCGACTCGCCGCGCCTGAATGCGCGGCTGGCCGAAGTCGAGCTATTTGCCGCCGACCCCGACCTCAATCGCGCTGACCGCGCCGCCGCCCGCGCCGTCGAGCTGTCGCCCGTGGATTATCGCTGGCGGCTGATTCTCGCTTCGGTCAAGGAGGCCGAAGGCGACCGCGCCGCCGCCGAAGTGGCGCTGCGCGACGCCCTGCGGCTCGCCCCGAACGACCGCGACGTGCATTATCGTCTGGCCAACGTGCTGCTCCGCCAGGGCAAGCTGGCCGCCGCGATAGACGAGTTTCATGTCGCGATGGATAAAAATCCGCAAGCGTTGCCGGTGACGCTCGATCTGGTCTGGCGCGTCACTCGCGGCAACGTCGAAGCGGTCGAGACGGTTGCCGGCGACGACCCCCGGCGTCGCCTGCAACTGGCGCAGTTTCTCGTCCGCCAGTCGCGAGTCGTCGAGGCGGCGACCATCTTTCGCAGCATTGATCGCGCGGCGCGGCTCGCTTCAATCGAGAGCGCGCAGTTGCTCGACGCGCTGATCGCCGCCGGCAATACAACCATCGCCCACGATCTCTGGGCCAGCCTGGTGAGCGAAGGCAATGCGGGCGGCGCGCTCGTCTATAACGGCGGCTTTGAAGCCGACATCCTGAAGAACTTTTCGCAATTCGACTGGACACTGGGGGCCAGCGAATACGCCCGCCTGCGCATTGATCGAACGACACGCCACAGCGGCGAACGCTCGCTGAAAGTCGAATTCGTCGGGCGCGACACGACGACGCTCAACGACGAAGTGCGCCAGTTGATCGTCGTTCGCCCCGGCGGCCATTATCGTGTTGAAGGTTACGTGAAAAGCGATAAGCTGGAGACGCCCGAAGGGCCGCGCATCGTGGTGACCGACCGCTCAGGCAACTGGGTCGCTTCGTCGGACGCGATTGCCGAAGGCACAAGCGACTGGAAGCCGGTGACGCTGAGCTTTATCGCTCCCGCCGTTGCCGCCGGCTCGTCGGCGGTCTATCTGTCGGTCAAGCGCCGGCCCAAGTACGCTTACGACAACCCGACCAGAGGCACCGTCTGGCTCGACGACTTCACGATCAAGGAAGAGTAGGAAACCGTCAGAAGCCGTGAGTCACAAGTCAGACAGGGGCATTCAGTTCTCGACATTCATAAAGATGAATTAAACACAGAGGCACAGAGGCACGGAGGGGACACAGAGAAGACGCCGTGTTGTCTCCGTGCCTCCATACCTCTGTGTCTCTCTGTCTCTGTGTTTTTCTTTCGTCCCTGTTTCGCAGAACGGATTGGCCCTGCAAGTCAGAATAGCCGGCTGCCCCGATCCGGTTTTATGGTTCGAGTTTTGCCGCGACTTGCATTAAAATTCTGGCTCCTGACTCCTGACTTCTGACTTCTTTATTTTGTATGGGCGCGATTCTCGACAAAGCGATTGCCGGTGGCCTGCTCGTCGCGTTGGTCTTCACGGCGCTGGCCTTTGGCGCCAACGAGGCGTGGTCAGTCGGGCTGTTCGAGGTGTTAATCACGCTGCTGCTGTTGCTCTGGGCCGCGAAGTGGGTCGCCGACAAAGAAATTCAGATTGCTGTACCGATGACCGCGTGGCCGCTGGCGGCGCTGTGCGCGCTCGGTATCGTGCAAGGCTTCGGCCTGTCGCTCGACCGCGAGGCGACATGGGGCGCCACCATGGCGATCTTTTTCATGCTGGCGGCGTTCCTACTCGCCGCCAATTTCTTTGCGACGCGCGAGCGCCTCGGCCTGCTCGTCAACCTGCTGGTGGCCTATGGTCTGTCGCTGGCCGTCTTCGCGCTGGTGCAGTATTTCACGTTCGAAGGGAAAATCTACTGGGTGAGGCCGACCCCTTATCTGGCCTTCGGGCCGTTTCCCAACCGTAATCACTACGCCGGCTATATGGAGATGCTGGCGCCGCTGCCGTTCGCCTTGATCGCGGCGCGCGCCGTGCGCCGCCAGTCATGGCTATTTTACGGATTCGCCGGCGTGCTGATGGCCATCAGCGTCTTTGTGTCGTTGTCGCGCGGCGGCGTGATGAGCGTCATCTTAGGCATCGCCTTCGTGGCGATGATGAGTGGCCGCGTCAAGCCGCGCCGCGCCGGTCGAATGGTGCGCGATGCGGTGATCGTGCCCTCACGCTTCACCCGAGCGGTCGATGTCGGCAAACGCCTGGGCGGCGCCATGGCGATTGCGTTAACGATTATCGTTGGCGTTTTCTGGATCGGCGCGGAAGGCTTGATCAATCGCGCCGCCGAATCGATTGACGCCATCGAGCGCGATTCCAACACGCCGGCAGATTTCTATTCGCGGCGCGAGATTTGGCGAGACACCTTGCGGATGGTACGCGCACACCCGCTGCTGGGCGTCGGCCTTGGCGCTTACAACACGGTCTTCCCGAATTTTGCGCACCACGACGGCATGTACAAGGTGGATTACGCGCACAACGATTACTTGCAGGCGCTCAGTGACGGCGGCATCATTGCCGGCGGGCTGGCGCTCTGGTTCATCGTGCTGCTCGGTAGCAGTGTGTGGCGGGCGACGCGCGCCGACGACCCGCTCGAAGCCGGCCTGGCGCTGGGCAGCGGCGCCGGATTGTTCGCGCTGCTCATTCACAGCGCCTTTGATTTCAATTTGCAGATTCCCTCGAACGCTTTGTTATTTGTCTTTCTGTCGGCGCTGGTCTCGCGCATTGCCGCAACCGTAACGGAGCGCAAACCCGTGGCCCGGGCGGCGCGCGCCGCGCGCCTCGAAGCCGGCAGCCTGCCTACAGGAGTTTCATTATGAGAAGTCGAACCCCTACCGCTCACGCGCGACCTTTATGGACGCTGGCTCTGGCCTGTGTGGTCTTCTTTACACTGGCGGCAGCGGCGCAAACCCGCACGCAGCCGAAAATTCAACCGCCTCCGTCCACGGGCGGCGGCGAGATGAGCGCGGCACCGACAATCCTGGTTGCCACCGATCAGGATTATCGCATCGGCCCGCGTGACGTTATCGAGATCAAGGTGGACGACGCGCCGGAACTATCGATCACGGCGGCAGTGAGCGCTGACGGCACCTTCTTGATGCCTTACCTCAAGCGCCTCAAGGCCAAAGACAAGACAACCGACGAGCTGGCTAAAGAGATCACCGACGGACTGCGCGGCCGCTACCTGAAAGACCCGAACGTCATGGTCTTCGTCAAGCAGTTCAACAGCCGCGCCTTCTTCATCCTCGGCGCCGTGAAAAAGCCGGGCGTTTATCAGATTGAGGGCAAGCCGTCACTGATCAAGCTGCTGACGGTTGCCGGCGGCCCCGCCGATAATCACGGCTCGACGGCCATCGTCCTCCACGAGGTCAAGAAAGCGGCGCCCGCCGCGGGCGAAAGCCGTGCGCCCGCCGATGCGGCTTCGGCTGAAGACGACACCGAATACACGGTGCGCGCGGTCAACATCAATGGCATGTTCAAGGGACTGGGGCTGGAGAACAAAGAGATCTACCTTGAGCCCGGCGACATCATCAACGTGCTGCCGGCTGATGTCTTCTTTGTCGCCGGCGAAGTCTTCGCGCCGGGGCAGTTCCCCTTGAGCGAAGGCACGACGCTCCGGCAGGCGATGGCGCTGGCGCAGGGCACCACCTTCAACGCCGCCACCGGCGACGGTATCATCTTTCGCACGGACCCGGCCACGGGCCGCCGCGAAGAGATCAAGGTAGACATCGGCGCGGTAATGAAGAACCGCAAGGATGACATCCCGCTGCTGGCCGGCGACATCGTGCTGGTGCCCAACAGCAAAAGCAAGACAATCGGCAACGCTTTCCTCAAAGCGCTCGGCATGGGCGCGGCGCAGCGCGGCCCGTTCATCCGCTGACGCGATTGCGGATTGCGGATTGCGGATTATCGAACTTCATTCTCAGTCTTATTCCGAGGTTCCAAATTCCGCAATCCGCAATCCGCAATCCGCAAGGGTTTCTGATGGCAGACGAGAGAGTCGAGCTCGAACAGATACCGCCGCCCGCTGCCGCGCCGCTTGAAGCCGTCGCCCGCGACAGCGCCGGCCTGCGCCCGCATTATCCCAATGGCGCCGGCTACGGGTATGGCTATGGCAGCGGCGGCGATGGCCGCATGCACCTGCGCGAGCTATGGCGCACCCTGCGCAAGCGCAAGTGGCTGGTGCTGACGCTGATGTTCGTCATCACTACGCTCGTCACCATCGAGATGTACCGCACACGGAATATCTATCAGGCGACGACGCTGATCGAAGTCGGCAAGGACGTGTCGCGTCTCGGCCAGTCGAGCAACATCTTCGGCGACGATTACGACCCCTTCTATATGGTCAACATCAAGACCAAGATGTTGCTGGTCCGCAGCCACGCGCTGCTCGAAAGCGTCGTCATCGAGAACCACCTCGACCAGAATCCGCAGTTCATGCGAGCCGGCGGCAAGAAGTCTGTCTGGGAAGCACTGCACATGATTGGCGAGCATTTCGGGCTGGCCTCTCACCCTGACGACAAGCCCGCCGCCGAGCCGCTGAACGCTGTCGTCACCGCCAATGACACCCCCAAGCTCGATAAGCCGACGCCCGAAGCCAAGAAGCGCATCGAAGCCTGCATCGCCATGCTCAACGGCGGCATCACGGTCGAGCCGGTTAAAGAGACACGCGCTCTGCGCATCGCCTATTCGCACACCGACCCGGAGGTGGCCGCGCTGGTGGCCAACGGCATTGCCGGCAGCTTCCTGTCGCGCAACTTCGAGAGCAAGACGGCGAAGTTTACCGACGCCGCCAAGTGGCTCAACGATTCGACCAACCGTTTGAAGGCCAAAGTTCAGGAGGCCGAAGAGAAGCTCGCCGCCTACACACGCGAGCACGGCATCTTCCTCACAGACAAGAGCGGCACGCTGACGACGACCAAGCTGGCGCGGCTGCACGACGAGGCCTTGCGCGCCGAGTCCGAGCGCGTCTTGAAAGAGTCGCTTTATCAGGAGGTCAAAGAGGGCCGCGTGCGCAACAACCCGGAGGCCTACGCCGATCTGCTGTTCAAGTCGTCGCCGAAGCTGGTCGAGATGCAGAAGCAGATGGCCGACTTGCAGTCGCAAAAGGCCGAGTTGAGCGTCAAGTATGGCGACGACAACCCCAGAGTGAAAGAGGTCAACGAAAAGATCGATGTGATTCAGAAACAGCTCGACGACAGCCTCAGGTCGCTTGAAGATAAGCTCAAGACCGACTACGAGCGCGCCCTGCGCGACGAGCAGAACTTCAAAGCCCTGCTCGTCGGCGCCAAGGGCGAAGCGACCGTGCAGAATCAGGCAGAGATTCAATACACGCTGCTCAAGCAGGAGGTCGAGGTCAACAAGCAGCTCTATCAGGATTTTCTCAACAAGACGAACCAGGCAGAGGCGCAGAAGGTCGAGCAGCAGAACAACCTGCGGATCATCGAAGCCGCCGAAGTGCCGGTCGCGCCCATCAGCCCGCGGCGCGGCTTCAGCATCTTTGCGGCCTTGCTGTTGAGCACGGGCATCGGCATCGGCCTGGCTTTCTTTCTGGAATACCTCGACAACACGATCAAGACGGTCGAAGACGTCAGCCGCTATGCGCAACTGCCGGCCTTGAGCGTCATCCCGGCGGTCGGCGGAGGGATGACGCGGCGGCTCGGCGCGCGTGGCCGCAAAATGCTTGCGGCGACGACCGGCACCGGCGAGCCCGGCTATCAGTTGGTGACGCTCGATCCGCAATCGTCGGCGGCAGAAGCCTATCGCGTGCTGCGCACGTCCGTATTGCTGTCGGCAGCGGGCCAGCCGCCGAAGATCGTGCTGATCACCAGCGGCCAGCCCGGCGAAGGCAAGACGACGACCGCCATCAATACCGCCATCAGTCTGGCGCAGCTCGGCGCTTCGGTGCTGATCGTTGACTGTGACCTGCGCCGCCCGACCGCGCACAAGGTCTTAGGCGTCGAGCACCAGCAAGGGCTTTCGACCTACCTATCACAAGCGCAGGTCAAGCTCGACGAGGTGATTCAGCCGTTGCCGATAGAGAACCTGTCGCTGCTGCCGTGCGGGCCGATTCCGCCGAACCCCGCCGAGCTGATCATCAGCGACCGCATGAAAGAGATGCTCGACGAGTTGCGCGGGCGCTATGATCACATCATCGTTGATTCGCCGCCGCTGATTAACGTCACCGACCCGGTGATTCTGGCGACGATGGTTGATGGCGTCATTCTGGTTGTGCATGGCGGCAAGAGCACGCGCGATCTGGTGCGCCGCGCCCGCCAGGAGCTGGCAACCGTCGGCGCGAAAATCTTTGGCGTCGTGCTGAACAACGTCGACCTGCGGCGCGAAGGTTATGATAATTACTATTACGACCGCTACTACACGAATTACGGCAACCGTGCCGGAAGCGAGTGACAAGCGGGGAAGTGATGAGTGATGAGTGATGAGTGGGAAGGAGGCGCATTGGGCGCTTCACTCTCCTCACTCATCACTCATCACTTCTGGTCACCTATTACTTTTTGAATGACTGAAGACACCGCTGTTCCTGCCGTCAAGCTCATCCATTTGCCGGTCACGCGCGAGGCGCGCGGCAGTCTCATCTTCGGCGAATATGGCGCGCACTTACCGTTCGTCCCCCGGCGCTTCTTCGTGGTTCTCGACGTGCCGGCGGGCGAGCGGCGCGGCGAACATGCGCACAGGCAGGTCAGCCAGGCGCTGATCGGCATCAACGGGACCGTCATTGTAACGGTTGACGATGGGCAACGCCGTGATGAGATCATATTAGACGACCCGGCGCGGGCGCTCCTCTTACCGCCGCGCGTCTGGGCGGCACAGATATTTTCTGCCGGCGCGATATTGCTGGTGCTGTGTTCCGAAAACTATGACGGCGAGGAATACATCAGGGATTATGACGAGTTCATCGAGCTGGTGAGCGAACAATAATGATGACGAAAGCCAAATCTGAGGTGATCTTTCTCGACCTGCGGGCCGCCTATCTGGAACTCAAGGACGAGCTGGATGCCGCCAGCCTCGGCGTCTTCGATTCGGGCTGGTACATCCTCGGCCAGGAAGTGCGAGCGTTTGAAGCGGAGTGGGCCGCTTATTGCGGTGTCAAGCATTGCGTCGGCGTCGGCAACGGGCTTGAAGCCTTACAGTTGATCCTGCGGAGTTATGGCATCGGCGCGGGCGACGAAGTGATCGTGCCGTCGAACACCTACATCGCCACCTGCCTGGCGGTGTCGGCTGTCGGCGCGACGATTGTGATGGCCGAGCCGGGCGCGCGCACCTATAACCTCGACCCGGCGCGCCTGGAAGCGGCGATCACCCGTAGGACGAAGGCGATCTTGCCGGTGCATCTTTACGGGCAGCCCGCCGAGATGGAAGCGATTAACGAGGTCGCCCGCCGGCACGGCTTGAAGGTCATCGAAGACGCGGCGCAAGCGCACGGCGCGCGGTTCAAGGGTCGGCGCGCCGGCGCGCTCGGTGACGCCGCCGGCTGGAGCTTCTACCCGACGAAGAACCTCGGCGCTTACGGCGATGCCGGGGCCATCACGACCGATGACGATGACCTGGCCGCCCAGCTGCTCGTGCTCCGCAACTATGGCTCGCGTGAGAAATATTACAATGATGTGAAGGGCGTCAACAGCCGCCTCGACGAGATGCAGGCGGCGCTGCTGCGTGTGCGCTTGCGCCACCTTGATGAGTGGAACACGCGGCGCGCGAAGATCGCCGCGCTCTATCTTGAAAGCTTGCGCGACGCCGGGGTATCGCTGCCGCTGGTGGCCGAAGGCGCGGGGCCGGTGTGGCACCTGTTTGTCGTGCGCTGCCAGCGGCGCGACGCCTTGCAGCAACATCTGAGGGAGCAAGGCATTCAGACCTTGACTCATTACCCGGTGCCGCCGCATTTGCAGCCGGCCTATGCCGACCTCGGCCTCAAAGCGGGCACTTACCCGATCAGCGAAGCGATCCACCGCGAAGCCCTGAGCCTGCCAATCGGGCCACACCTGTCGGCGGACGATGCGCGCCGCGTCGTCGAGGCGGTGCGCGCCTTCGAGGCTTAACCCTCTTCGGTCTTCTCAATCTATCGAGCCATCTGCAATGGCGGCGATGATGTGGCGCAAGGCGGTTAGCTTGCGCACGGACTAGCGCAAGGCGGTTAGCTTGCGCCACTTCCACCTGAAATCCGCAAGCCGATGAGCAATCAGCCCGTGAGCGGCGCGATGGCGAGCGCCGCTGTTCAAGCCAATCTGTCTGCCGGCATGGCGACGAAAGTGGTGCGCGGCAGCCTGTGGACGCTCGGCGGCCAGGGCGTCGCGCTGCTCGCCGCTTTTATCGCGACGCCTTTCGTCATTCGCCTGCTCGGCGCTGAACAGTATGGCGTGCTGTCGCTGATTAACGCCTTGATCGGCTATCTGGCTTTCGCCGACCTGGGCATGGGGATGGCGTCAACGCGGTTCGGCGGCGAAGCCTTTGCGCGCCATGATCGGCGCGGCGAAGCGGCGGTCGTCTGGACTTCGCTGTTGCTCGCTCTGGTGCCGGCGGTGCTAATCAGTGGCAGTCTGATGCTGATTGCCGCGCCGCTGGTCGAGCATGCATTGAAGTTGCCGGCGTCGCTGCAAACCGTGGCGACGTTGGCGCTCAGGATCGCCGCGCTCGGATTTGTGTTCCGCGTGATTGCCGGAGTGATGAACACGCCGCAACTGGTTCGCCTGCGGATGGATTGGAACGCGCTGGTGATTTCGGGCTGCCTGACCGCGCAGCTTTTACTTGTGCCAGTGGTGCTGGCACGGGGGGCGGGGTTGGTCGGCGCAGTCTCAGTGATAACCGGCATGGCTCTGGTCAGCGCGCTCTTGCAGGCGTTGATCGCGCGCCGGCTGTTGCCGCGCCTCGCCCGGCCACAAATCACCCGCCCGCTGATTAAGCCGCTGGCCGGGTTTGGCGCGGGCCTGGTGACTTCATCGCTGGCCTCGACGCTGCTGGCGCATGCCGAAAAGTTCTTTGTGGCGCGCTTCGCCTCGGTCAGCAGCCTCGCCTATTATTCAGTCGCTTTCAATCTCGCGGGGATGCTGACGGTGCTGTCGATTGCGGTGGCCGACGCGACGTTTCCGGCCTTCAGCCGCTTGCAGGCGGAAACGGATCGCGAGCCGCTGCGCCGGCTCTCTACGCGGATGCTGCGCGGCAACCTGTTGTGGACAGCGCCGCTGGGGATGCTGCTGTGCGTCATCGCCAAGCCGTTTTTGACGCTGTGGGCGGGGCCGGATTATGGCCGCGAGAGCGTCCTGCCATTCTATATTCTGGTCGCCGGGTTGATGTTCAGCATCGTCGCCTATGTGCCTTATCTTTTGCTGATGGCTTGCGGCAGAAGCGATGTCGTGGCGCGCCTTCATCTGGCGGAGCTGTTGCCTTACCTCGGCGGCGCGGCCGTCCTGACGTATAGCTATGGCGCGGTCGGCGCGGCCATCGCCTGGTCACTGCGGGTGTTGATCGATACGAGTTTGCTGGTGTGGCTGGCGCGACGGCTTTCGGGTTTTCCGGCGTCGCCGTTTGCGGCGCAGCCGCGGAGTTACTGGCTGGCCCTAGGTATTTTATTCACGCCGATGCCGCTGGTGTTGAATGGCTGGTCGCCGCTGTGGATTGCCGGTTCGGCGCTGGTTGCCTTAAGCGGCTATGCGGCAATTGTTTGGAAGCGCGTGCTGACGCTTGAAGAACAACAGTGGCTGCAAGCCATGATGCGCTGGCGCGCCACGGATATCTTAAGCCAGCGGCTGTGACGGTGAGCTTTGCTATGCAAAGGCCGCGATTAACCATCGCCATTCCTTCCTACAACCGCGCGGCGTTCCTCGACGCGCAGATCGCCTGGGCGGTGCGCAGCATCGGCGACCGCTGGGAGGAATGTGAGTTGATCGTTTCGGATAATGCTTCGACAGACCTGACCGTAGACGTTTGTAAGAAATGGCAGGCGCAGCTTGGCGAGCGAATCAAAATCTTTCATCACCCGCGCAACATCAAGCTGCCCGGCAACATAGCTTTCTGCGTCAAGCAGGCCGCCGGCGAATATGTCTGGACGGTGAGCGACGATGACGAGATGCGCCCGGATGTCGTGAGCGCCGGCTTGCGCCTGCTCGAAGCGAACCGCGAGATCGCCCTGCTCCACATGAACTTTCGCTGTGTCAACACGCTCGATGGCCAGGTCATCAGTCAGCGGTTTTATGAATATCCCCAGGATCGTTATACCGCGACGGCGATGCCGCTGGTCGAAGAATGCCTGTTGCGAGACGAAAACGGCATTGTCTTCATGAGCGTCAACATCTTGAACCGGGCGCTGGCCGTCGAGAGCCTGTCGGCCTGGCCCGACGCCGCGAAGAATTTCGCGCTGGCGCTGTATATGGCCGCTTATGCGGCGAGCCGCGGCCCGATGTACCTGCTCGCCGAGCCGATGTGCGACGCGATGTGGGCGCGCCCTTCCTGGCGCGCCCGTGACGTGAAGGTGCTGTTTAAGGAGGTGCCAGAGATTTACCGGCAACTGATCAAGCTGGGCTACAATCGCCGGGTGATGAATCAGCTCATCCGGCAAAGGCTGAAATTAGAGCCCGCCAGTTTCAAGGCGCTGGCCAAGTTCATGCTCAAATTCCCCGGCGACTTTCTGCGCACCATTCCTTACTACGTCAGCGCCATACGAGATTGAATATGAAAGCGGTGATTCTGTGCGGCGGGCAAGGGACGCGGATTCGCGAGGTCGCCGACGACATCCCCAAGCCGATGATTCGCATCGGCGAGCGGCCTGTGCTATGGCACATCATGAAGCTCTATGCGCGCTATGGCGTCAATGACTTCGTCCTTTGCCTCGGCTACAAAGGCTGGACGATCAAAGAATTCTTTCTCAACTATCACGCCGTCGCGGCGGATTTGACGGTCACCCTCGGCGAGCGCCGCGCGGTCGACTTTCATGATGGGCCGCTCGAAGACTGGCGCGTCACGCTTGCCGAAACCGGCGAGCGCACGCAGACCGCCGGGCGGCTCTGGAAAGTGAGAAAGTATCTCGAAGGCGGCGAGCTGTTCTGCGTGACCTACGGCGATGGGGTTGCCGATTTAGACATCGCCCGGCTGATCGAATTTCACCGCTCGCATGGCCGCGTTGCCACCGTCACAGGCGTGCGCCCGCCCGGCAGGTTCGGCGTGATGGATACGGCCGAGCGCGGCGGCCTGGTCATCGTCAATGAATTCGCCGAAAAGCCGCAGGCCAGCGAAGGCTACATCAACGGCGGCTTCTTTGTCTTCGATCCGCGTGTCTGGGATTACCTCGCCTCAGACGAGCAACTGATTCTCGAACGCGAGCCGCTGGGGCGTTTGGCGCGCGAGGGCCAACTGGTCATGTATGCTCACGACGGCTTCTGGCAGCCGATGGACACCTATCGCGAGTGGCGCATCCTGAACGAGCTGTGGGCGAGCGGTGCCGCGCCCTGGAAGGTCTGGTGATGTTCGCCGGCGCGTTCGCGGGCAAGACCGCTTTCATCACCGGGCACACGGGATTCAAAGGCGCATGGCTGGCGCTGTGGCTCGAACGGCTGGGCGCGCGCGTCGTCGGTTATTCATTGCCGCCGCCGACCACCCCTAGCCTGTTTCAAGCGTGCGGCCTTGCCGGTCGCCTGGAACATATCGAAGCCGACGTTCGCGACCGCGAGCGCCTGCGACAAGCGATTACGCGCAGCCGACCCGATTTCATCTTTCATCTCGCGGCGCACACACTGGTGCGCGAATCCTACGCAAATCCGCTGGCGACCTATGAAGTCAACCTCATGGGGACGCTGTCGCTGCTCGAAGCCGTGCGCGGTCTCTCTCATCCATGCGCGGTCGTCATTATCTCGACAGACAAGTGCTACGAGAACCGCGAGTGGCCTTACGGTTATCGCGAAACCGACGCGCTCGGCGGCCACGACCCTTACAGTGCCAGCAAAGCCGCGATGGAGATCGCCGTCGCCTCGTATCGCCGGGCTTACTTTCCGCCGTCGCCCAGCGATGCGCATGGCGTCGGGCTGGCGACGGCGCGCGCCGGCAATGTCATCGGTGGCGGCGATTGGGCAAAAGATCGGCTGGTGCCTGATGCCATGCGCGCCCTGTCGCAAGGCGAGCCGCTAATCCTGCGCAACCCCGCCGCGGTTCGTCCCTGGCAGCATGTACTTGAGCCGCTGTCGGGTTATCTCTGGCTGGCGGCGCGGCTGGCGGCAGCGGGCGCGGCTTTCGCGTCGGGCTGGAACTTCGGGCCGCCGGTGACCGACACCTACACGGTGGCCGAGCTTGCCGACGCGCTCGTCAAAGCGTGGGGCGCGGGCGACTGGCAGGCTTCCGAAATTGCGAACGCGCCGCACGAAGCCGGTCGCTTGCTGCTGGCGATTGACAAAGCGCGCTCACAACTCGGGTGGCAGCCGGTCTGGGATTTTCACTCGGCGGTTGAGCGCGCGGTGGCCTGGTATCGCGCTTTCTACGCCGAGCCGGCGGATGACCGCATGGCCTGTGATCTCTGCCTTGCCGACCTCGATAATTATGAGCGCGCCGCCGCCGCCAAAGGACTGCGATGGACTGTCTGACGGTCTGGCGCGGCAAGCGCGTGCTGGTGACCGGCGGCACGGGGTTCATCGGTCGTCACCTGATTGGCCTGGCCGAAGGGGGCGGAATCGAGATTCACAATGTCTCGTTGACCGGCCGCGCGCCATCAGCCGATTACAACTATCAGGTTGATCTGTGCGAGCGCGAGCGGCTGCGCGCCCTGCTGCTTGAAGTCAGCCCGCACGCCATCATTCATCTGGCGGCAGCCGGCGCATCGCCTGGCCGCGGCACGCTTGCGACGATGCTGAAGGCCAACGTCATCGGCGCTGAAAACCTGTTGGCCGCCGCCGAAGCCCTGACCGACCGACCGCTGATTGTCTTCGCCGGTTCGGGCCTGGAGTACACGCCGCAAGATCGCCCCTTCGTTGAAACGGACCCGGCGGTGCCGCTGTCGGCTTATGGCGTCGCCAAAGCGGCGGCCTCCTTGTGCGCCCACTTTTATGCGTCGCGGCTGCCCATCACCCTGTTGCGAATCTTTGACGTGTACGGGCCGGGCGACAGCGAGCCGCGCCTGGTGCCTTACATCGTGGCGCGCAGCCGGCGCGGCGAGCCGATTGAACTGACCGGCTGCGAGCAGGTGCGCGATTACGTCTATGTGCAAGATGTCGCCGAAGCCTTCTGGCGCGCCCTCTTGCTGCCGCCCGCGGGTAGGCTGCGCATTCTGAATCTCGGCGCGGGCCACGCCATTCGTTTGCGGACCCTGATCGAGACTATCGCCGCCATCCTGCGAGAGCGAGGGGTCGCGCCAAAGCTCGCCTTTGGCCGAATCCCATATCGCCACGAGGAGCCGATGCTCTACGCGGCGAACATTGAGCGGCTAGCCAAAGAACTGCGATGGGCACCAGCCATCAGCCTTGAAGAAGGGCTGCGGCAAACCGTCGAGGCGATGCTATGAGCTTGCTCGACCAGGTCGAGATCATTCCCCGGCAGTTGAAGGCAGACGCGCGCGGCTGGTTTCTCAAAGTGATCGATGGCCGCGAAGCGCGACTGCCCGAGCAGACCGGCGAAGTCTACCTGACGATGGCCGAGCCGGGGGAGGTGCGCGGCAATCATTACCACCGGCGCACGGCGGAATGGTTCACGGTTGTCGTGGGCCGCGCGCAGTTGCGCTTGCACGACCCGACGACGGGCGAAAGCCGCGAGCTATGGCTGGACGCCGAAACCCCGCAGACGGTCTATGTGCCCGCGGGGTTGGCGCACGCCTTCAAGAATCCTGAGGCCGCCGCCGCTCGGATGCTGCTGGTCGCTTATGCCGACCGGTTGTACGAAGCCGACGATACGGTGGCGATGAGCCTGCTATGAAGACGCCAGGGTTATCGGTGGCGCTGCCGGTTTATAACGGCGCCGACTATCTCGCTGAAGCGCTCGACAGCGCGCTGGCGCAGACGTTCAGTGATTTTGAAATCGTTGTCTCGGACAACTGCTCGACCGACCAGACGCCGGCGATTCTCGACGACTATGCCCGCCGCGACCGGCGCATTCGTGTGCATCGCGCGGATGACTTTCTGGCGCAGGCAGAGAACGTCAATCGCGCCGTGTCGCTCTGTCAGGGCGACTGGGTGAAGCTGCTGTGTCATGACGACCTGATGCAGCCCAGGTGCATGGAGACGCTACACGGCATCATCAACGCGAACGGCGACGACTCGGTCGGCTTGATCGGCAATGGCGAAGCCTGGCTGTTTGCCAACGGCATTCGCTATGCGGTGGAAGATGAAGCGGCGACAACGCAACGTTACGATGGCCGCGAGATGATTCGGCAACTGATGAATGGCACGGCGAGTGTGCCCTTGCCGGCGCTGACGACCGCGACCGTGAGAAAGCGGGCCTGGGAGCAAGGGCCGAAGTTTGAGAGCCGCTTCATACACTTTGATGTCTTCTGCTGGCAGCGCCTGCTGATGCAATGGAATTTTGTTTACGTCCCGCGCCAACTGACGATCAACCGCATACACGCGGCGCAGGTGGCGGCGTCGGCGCGCCGCAGCTTGCGCTCGGTCGAAGATTACCGGCTCTTTTACAAGGAGTTCCTCAAGGGTGATGCGGTGCGGCTCGAATTGGGCCCCGCGGCGCTATTCAAGGCGCGCTTGAAGCCCCTGTCGGTTGCCGCCTCGACTGTGATGATCGAGCTGTTGAAAAAGCGCTTTGCCAACGCGCTGCGCGTCATCATGCGACTGCCGGTCTGGTGGTGGCCGGCGCTGCCCGTGCTGATCGCAAGAAATCTGAAGAAGGAATCGCCCAAAATCGAAGCCTTGCGTCACCGGGTTCCCACGTCGCTGATCTATCCGGGATAGGGCGATGCGATTATTCGGTTGCCGCGGGCGAAGGATTGCGCGGGCCGCCGTAACGCTTGATGACCGCGACGGCCTCATCAATCACTTTGCCTTCGGCCCGCCCCTTGAAGGCGTATTCATAGCTCGGCTGTAGGGTTCGGTCGCCGTAGAGATTGGCGAAGTTCGAACCGGAAAAGGTGATGCGCGTCGTGAAGGCCAGCGCCGCCAGGCCCGTTAAGATGAGCCAGCCGAAATACCCTTGAGCGATTCTTCGGCCCGCTGTAACGGAAGCCGGTTGCCAGAGCTCGCTGCAAGCGATTGCCGCAAGGATAGGGATGCAGGGCATCCAGAAGCGCGGGTCGTAAAACGGCCATAAAAACAACGTGCCGATGTAGGCGAGCAGCGCAATGTCGGTGACCGTCGGGCAATGGCGATGGCGGTGTAGCGACTTCGCGATCATCATCACCAGCAATGGGCCGAATAAGATGAACAGGAAGGGGCTCAATCTGGAGAGCCGTGTCGCCGGCAGGTTGAGAACCAGCTCTCCAAGCTCCGTGATCCGGTACTGTAAAATCAACAGCAAGCTTTTCGCGCCGCCATTTTCGTCGAAAGCGTCGAGCGCGCCCTGGAACTGCCGGGTTCTGAACAGGGCCGCCGCGACGATGATCAGAACGATGATGCTCAGGCCGATCAGCGCGTACCTGAAACGGCTGACGAGATTGGCAAGCGCCGGCTGCTTGAGCGCCTTTGACCTCAAGGCGTAAAGCAGCGCAGGCACCAGCGCAATGCCGACCCTGCGGAAATTGATCGCGACAAAGATGGTCAGCAACGCCAGCAAAAGATTGCTGGTAAACCATGCGCCCTCTTCGACTCTGACCAGCAAATACAAAGATAGAAAGAATAAGCCGAAGAAGATGCAATCGGTTGCCGGACGGGTCACATGCTTGACCAGCACGAACGAAGACAGGCTGGCAATCATACAGACAGTCACCATCCTCGACTGTAACCGGTAAGCATGCTTTAAGACGCGGAACGCGCAGGTCAGGCCGAGGCCGAGAAAAAGACAATTCAGCAGCACGAAGCACCAGGACGCCGCTACGCCTAGCTGTTCGAGACCGGCGACCAGCAGGGGGTAGCCATAGGGAACAAAAGCCGGCGCCCCATTGAGCATGAAGCCTCGCCCATCAGCGATAGAAGCCGCAACCGTCAGGTACTCGATGGAGTCGTGATCGACGCGCAGCGGCGTGGCGATCTGCAACAGGTAGGCGGAAGCCATTGCGGCCAGCAATACCGTCAGGGCTTTCGGCAGGCGCGCGGCGCGACCCTCGCCCGCCTGCGCTGCATTGCGCTGACCTTCAGAATTCATCATGAGACTTTGCGATTTGTAGGGTTCATCTCCCGGCTGCGCCATGCGACGGATAATCTATCCATTCGCCATGGCTTTTGCAATGGCGGGCGCGGGCTCGCGTATCAGCGCCGCCCTTGTGCGCCGGGCATGATTTGATCTCGTGACGCTCGATTAAGACGGACACCGATGAAGGCATTGACCTCGATTGGCGCAGTCGTCAGAAATTCGCTGCGGATCGACGACCGCCATTTCCGTTTTGACCTGTCGGGCGTTGAGGGGTTGGCGCTATTTCGTGAATATGTCGAGCTGATCGAGTGGGAGACCACGTCTTACTGCAACCGCACTTGCTCGTTCTGTCCGAATAGCTTTATTGACCGCTTGAGCGAAAAACTGGCGATGCCGGAAGCGGCCTGGCAGGCGATTCTTGAGGGCCTGCGCGCGGTGGATTACCGCGGCACCATCGTCTGGTCGCGCTACTCCGAGCCGCTTTCCGAACGACAGATCATCGAGCGGATTCGCCAGGTGCGCCAGGCCGCGCCGCGCGCCCGCATTGCGATTAACTCGAACGGCGATTACCTGGACGCCGATTACCTGCGCCAGCTTGAAGAGGCCGGGCTTGATCGGCTCTGGCTCGATGTCTATTTCCCGGATGACGAAGCGTATGACCACGAAGCCGCCGGGCGCTATCACGACAAGCTGTTGCGGCGCATTCAGCGATCCGCGTCGCTGCTGTCGCGCCGGCCGGAGCTGGCTTACCGGATTGCCTCGGAAAAGACCGAGGTCGTTTCCCGCGTCCGCAATGTGGCGTCAATGAAGGCGTTGGATTTATCCGACCGCGGCGGCCTGATTCAGATCGCCCGGCAGACGGCGCGCTTCGCCCCATGTTATGCGCCTTACAAACACCTGGTGATTGACTGGGATGGCTCGGTCGTCATCTGCTGCCAGTTGCGCAGCGACAGCCCGGCGCATCAGGGCGGCGTGGTCGCTAAGATCGGCACGAATGGCACGGGGCTGGTTGATGCGTATGTGCGCCTTGCCGGATGGCGGCGAGGCTTGCGTGGTTATGGCCCCAAGAAAGGCCCGTGCGCCACATGCAACGTCAGCGAATACGTCTCGACGCGGCTGACGCGCTCGCTGTCGCGGTGGCTATCAAATCCGCGCTCGTTGTTGCGCGGCGGCTTACGTTTGGCAATGCGGCCTGTGCTTAAAAGAAAGCTGCGCTATTGAGCCGGTCGTCACGATTCAATGTGCGCGATCCGCGGATGCGCGGGCTAATCAACTCCGTCGTCTGCGCCGCAACCCCGATCATGCAATCTCTTCCACAGGCCGTCGTCGCGCTGGCGGGCGCGCGCGATCATTATCAGTTGCCGCTGGCGCTCGACGAAGCCGGGCTCTTGCATTCGCTGGTGACCGACGTGTATTGGCCCGCCGATCAAAGATGGTTTGCGCGCTCGGCAGGCGCCCTGTTGCCGCGCCGTGTGATTGCGGCGCGCTACTGCGCCGGGTTAGACAGCGGTCGCGTTCGCGTATCAGCAAGAGCATGGGCCGCCGCCGCCTTGATGAAAGCGGCGCGCACGCTCAGGCTCAATCGCTATAAAGATGTAGCCTTGAGCCGCAAGGCGAGGCAGACGGCGCTCAGCGAAGGGGCGGCGCTGTTTTGTTATAGCTATTACGCCGGCGCGGCCTTCAAGGCGGCGGCGGCGCGGCCCGCGCATCGCTTCTTGTTTCAGCTCCACCCGCACCCGCAGGCGGTGCGCGCTCTGTTGCTTGAAGAAATCCGGCGCGTGCCGCGGGCAGAGGCATCGCTGTTGGCCGAGTATGAGCTGGGGCTTTCCGAGGCCGAATTCGCGGCGCTGGCCAGTGAGCCGCACCTGGCCAATGGCTGGGTCGTCGCCAGCCGCTTCACGGCGCAGACGCTCATCGATCAAGGCATCCCCGCCGCACAGGTGCATGTCGTTCCTTACGGCGTTGACCCTGTCGCTTTCACACCACGCCTCACACCACCAGCCGCCGACCACCCGTTCACCGTGGTTTATGTCGGCAGCCTGTCGCAGCGCAAAGGACTGGCGTACTTGCTCGACGCCGTTCGCCTGCTCAAATCAAAGCGCCTGCGCGTGCGGCTATGCGGGCGCGGCGTGGTTGACACACGATTGCTGGCTGCGTATACGGACCTCGACGTTGAAGCCAAAATCGGCTTATCGCATGGCGAGTTGATTCGCGAGCTACACAGCGCCGACGTCTTTGCGCTGCCCTCGCTCGCCGAAGGCTTCGGCCATGTCATTCTTGAAGCGATGTCGTGCGGCTTGCCTGTAATCACCACGCCGCATACCTGCGGACCGGACGTGATCGAGCCCGGCAAGCACGGCTGGATCGTTCCCATCCGCGATTCACAAGCCATCGCCGAACAATTGGCATGGGGCATGGCGAACCGTGCCGCGCTCGCAGGCATGGGCGAAGCCGCCGCGGCGCGTGCGCGGCAGTTCACCTGGGAGCGCTTCCGCGCCGGCGTGCGCGCGGCGTATCAAACAATGGTCACGGCACCGGCCGGCGAAGTCGCTTCGTCCCATGTCGGTGTCGGGTGATCATCAGGAGCAGTCGTGTTCGGCAACCTACCCGGAATTGACATCCCCGTCGTCGCCTTGATCGATGTGATGACGGTCATCATCTGCGTCGTCTTGCTGTTGAAGTATGGACGGCTGGCGCATTCACACCCCGGCACCATCTATCTCTTCTTTCATCTCTACACTTTCACCTTTCGACTGTTCGGCTTGATGTTTGGCGCCGAAACCTTGTTCAGTGAATATCAAGGATTCATCGAAGCCGTCACGCCTGGCGAAATCGTTCGCGCCGCGCTGCTCGGCGATCTGGCGCTGGTCGTCATGACCGCCGCCTGGGTCAAAGCCTCTGCCGACGATTTGAAAAAGCATCGGCGCGCGCCGGTCGCCGAAGAGGGGAGCGCCAACCTGTCGCTGCGTTACATCTGGGCGGTCGTCGCCGTCGCTTTCCCGCTCGGGATTTTCGGGCTGCTGGCCTTCGCCAACGTGCCCGGTCTGTCGGCCATCGGCGAAGCCCTGGAGCCGGGCGAGTGGCAGACCTCGAATTACTTTTTCATCATGCAGGTATGGGCGGGGCTGGCGCTGCTGGCGCTGATTTACTGGTACGGCTTCCGCTGGTGGCTGCTCGTGCCGATGAGCCTCTACCTGTTAATCATGGCCTACCAGGGCTATCACCGCTTCCGGGTCCTCATTCCCATCTTGCTGCTGATTCAAATCTTTCTCGACCGCCGCCGCTTGCGCTGGCCGCCGCTCTACCTGGCGGCGGTGCTGGTGGGTTTGATACTGATCTATTTCCCGCTCAAGAGCATCGGTCAGATGGCGCAAGAAGGCAATTCGGTCAACGAGATCGTCGTGACTTCGGCGGAGACCGTCAACCTGGCGCTCGCCGTCAAAGCGCCCGACCAGCAGTTCCTCGACCAGTTCGCCTGCGCCCTGTCGCTGATGGATGATGCCGGCCATTACTATTACGGCTCGACCTATCTGGCGCTGCTGACGCTGCCGGTGCCGCACCAGTGGTGGCCCGACAAGCCCGGCCTCGCCGATTACCTTCAAGACATTTCAAAGCCGTGGCGGCCAATGGGCGCGCTCGGTATGATCGTGACCTTCCTGGGCGAATCCTATGTCAACTTTGGCTACGTCGGCATCGTGGTCATCCCGATGCTGCTGGCCTACGGTTTGGCGCGCATCTATTTTCGCGCCTACCGCAGCAACTATTACACGGTCATCCGCCTCTGCTACCTGCTGATCGCCTGCAACCTGATACAGGTTTTCCGCGACGGCTTGACCTCGATCATCGTCTTCACCTGGGTGAACATGATGCCGCTGATGATCATCGTCTTGCTGCACTACATTCTGCCGCGGCGAAAGAAAAAGCTGATGTCGGTTTACGACGTGCCGGAATCGGCCAACTCCGCGGCGCAGTAATCGAGTCTACACCTGAGACGCATGTTGCCGCTGACCGTCTGGATGAACTACCCGTCGTTTTATCAGGGCGACCTGTTCCGCAGCCTGCTGGCTTCGGCGCGGGTGGACTTGCAGGTGATCTTCGCGAAGCGTTTGCCCGCCGACCGCTTGCGGCTCGGTTGGGACGAAGACCTGCACGGCTACGCGCATCGCTTCCTTGATCCGCAGCATCGTTTGAGCGACGCCCGGCGGCTGGCGTGGGCGGCGCGCCGCCGCCTGCATATCGTCAACGGCATCTGGGCAGAGCCGGCTTTCACGGCGGCGCTCATCACGCTGGCCACAGCCCGCAGCCGCTATGCCATCTATTCCGAAGCGCCCGACCCACACCCGCGGCGCTCGGCCATCAAGCGGGCGTTGCGCGGCGGCCTCGGGCGCGTGCTGGCGTCGCGGGCAAGCGGATTGCTGCCGGTCTCGCACCTCGCCGCAGACTTCTACAGACAGCTAGGCGTCAGGCAGGCGGCGATCTACCCGTTTGGATATTTCCGCTCGCGGGCGCGGGGGCAGGCGCGTGCCGCGGGCGCGAAAAAAGAGAGCGCCTGCGAGATCGTTTTCGCCGGGCAGATGATTCCGCGCAAAGGGCTCGACCTGCTGCTAAGCGCCGCGCAACCGCTGTTCGATGAGTTTCAAGGCGTGACGTTGACATTGATCGGTGAGGGCGACGGCTTGCCGGCGCTGCGCGCACAGGTTGAGCGAAGCGGACTCGCCCGGCGCGTTCGCTTCGAGCCGAGCATATCGCCTGCCGCCATCCCTGCGCGCCTCTCAGCCGCCGACCTGCTGGTTTTGCCGAGCCGCTGGGACGGCTGGGGCGTCGTCGTCAACGAAGCCTTTTCGGTCGGCGTGCCGGCGATTGTTTCTGACCAGTGTGGCGCTGCCGATCTCATCCGTGCGGGGCAGAACGGTTATGTCTTTCGCGCCGGCGACGCCGACGATTTGCGAAACCGCCTGCGCGATTTTCTCGATCAAGAAACCGACTGGCCGCGATGGCGAATCAATGCCGCGATGATGGGCGAGCGGGTTTCGACCGAAGCGGTGTCGCCTTACCTGATCGACTGTCTGAATCACATGATGGGCTGTACCGATGAAAAGCCGGTGCCGCCCTGGACAGTGCTGTCTGCCGCACAGGCCGCCGATTGAGCCGATGTGAGAATTCTCTTTGTCGCCGACGCCCGCAGTCCCATCGCTCAGGGCTGGATCAATTATTTCATCGAGCGCCGTCATGACGTTCACATCCTCTCGACCTACCCGTGCGACGCCGGGGCGTTTGCCGGGGCAATGGTCTATCAACTCCCACTTGCTTTCTCCGGGCTGCTGGCCGCCGAAGCGACGCCGCATAATGGCGCTGCCGGCCAGAACCGCTCGCGGTGGGCGCGGCGGCTAGCGGGCTTGCGCAAGGGCCGACTGGCACAATCGGTTTTGGCGGCGCGAATGTGGGCCGGCCCGCTGACCTTGCCCGCCGCGATCAAACGGGCGCGAGGGTTGATTCGGCAGATTGCGCCGGATGTCGTCCACGCCATGCGCATCCCGTTTGAAGGCATGCTGGCGGCGCGGGCCGCCGTAGAATCTCTGCCGCTGCTGGTGTCGGTTTGGGGGAACGATCTGACGTTGTTCGCCAGCCGCTACCCGATCATTGCCCGGCAGACGCGCCGCGTCTTGCAACGTGCCGACGCCTTGCATTGCGACTGCCGGCGCGACCTCGATCTCGCCGCCCAGGCGTGGGGATTTCAAAACTTGCAGAACACGATTATCTTGCCGACTGCGGGCGGCATTCATTCGTCGCTGTTTCACCGGGGCGAGCCGAACGCCGCCTTGATGAAGCAGCTCGGCATCGCCACCGATGCGCCGGTGATAATCAACCCGCGCGGCTTTCGCAACTACGTGCGCACAGACACATTCTTTGCCGCCCTGCCCGCGGTCTTAAACAAGCATCCGCGGACGGTCTTCCTGTGCGTCGCCATGCAAGGCAACCCGATGGCCGAGAGATGGGTCGAGCAGTTCGGCCTCGCTGAAAGCGTTCGCCTGCTGCCGCAAGTGGCGCGTGACCAGATGCCGGCGCTGTTTCGGCTGGCGCAGGTGGCCGTCTCGCCTTCCTTGCACGACGGCACGCCGAACACGCTGCTCGAAGCGATGGCGTGCGGCTGCTTGCCGGTCGCGGGCCGCATCGAATCGGTCTGCGAGTGGATTGACGATGGCGTGAACGGTCTGCTCTGCGATGCGACCAGCGCTGATTCGCTGGCTGCCGCGATGATTCGCGCGCTCGACGACGGGCCATTGCGGCAAGCGGCCCGCGAGCGCAATGGGCGATTGATCGCAGAGCGCGCCGAATACCAGCGCGTGATGCAACAAGCCGAGCAGTTCTACCTCGATATGATCGCCGGTCATCGTTGCTAGGCGCGTATCGCTCAGGCGACAGCCGTTTTCACATGAGCACAGCAACAAAAAGCCAGGAGCCGAACGCCGTACAACGGCTGTTCAACGACAAAGCCGCATCCTGGCCGGCAAAGTATGAAGACAATGGCCCGCTGCGGCATCGCCTTCATGCGGTCGGGCAGCTCATCACGCAAAGGCTCTCTCGGCCCGCCGCGATTCTTGACCTGGGCTGTGGCACCGGCAATCTCGCATTTCATCTCAGCCGGCAAGGCTACGACGTGACGGCGTGCGACATTGCCGAACAGATGATTGAAGAAGGCCAGCGGGCCTTTGCCGGTGCGCCGATTCGCTGGCTGCGGTTGTCTGCAAACTGGCAACGCTTGCCGCTGACTTCTGCGGCGTTCGAAGCGGTGGTGGCCACGAGCGTCTTCGAATACCTCCATGACCCGGATGCCGTATTGGGCGAATGCAACCGTGTGCTGAAGCCCGGCGGGTGGTTGATCTTTACTGCGCCGGACGTGCGGAACCGGCGGCGCAAGCTCGAAAAATTTCTCCGCCCCCTGGCGGTGCGGCTCGCCCGTTCAGCGGCATTCAAGCTCATACCGGCGGCGCAGCGTTATCTGATCTATTTGAGCGTTTCGCGGCAGCGCCTGACGCCTGGGCAGTGGCGCGAGATGGCCGAGCGCCAGGGCTTCAGCGCCGCCCTGGATACGACTGCTGATACGACCGGCGGGCGAGCCCCTGAGTGCGGAAAGTACATGCTGCTCTTGCAATTTCAAAAGCAGCGATAAAGACACGATGATCTCCATGTCTTCGGCCTCGCGCCTGTATCATCTCTGGCAGCACTTCGGGCCGCGCTGGCTGGCGCATCGTGTCGGGTACGCGGCGCGGCTGCGCAGCGGCGCCATTGCATGGCGTTTGCCGGCGCGCGCCTGGCAGGCACAACCGCTCGAACAGTTTTTGAAAGACGCGGCGCTCGCCGACCCTGAGCGTTATCTTGATTACCGAAAGCGCCATGCGCCGCCGTTCTTCTTTGCAAGCGCCGACCGCGAGCGTTATCAACCTCTCTTCGCTGCCTGGGACGACGTAGCCGAAACGACGCCGCTGATAATCGCCGCGCAGATCAAGCAAGGCCGGCTGCGTTACTTTGAGCGACGCACGGCGCAAACCGGCTTTCCGCCCGACTGGCATGCGAACCCCTTCACAGGCGAGCGCGGCGCGGCTGACCTGCACTGGAGCCGCATCGGCGATTTCGATTCGGGCGACATCAAAATCATCTGGGAGCCGTCGCGCTTCGCCTACGCCTACGCGCTCGCTCGCGCCTACTGGCGTACAGGTGATGAAGATTACGTTGAACAATTCTGGCGCGCGGCGGAAGACTGGCGCGTTAACAATCCGCCGCAGCAGGGGGCGAACTGGAAGTGTGGCCAGGAGGCAGCGTTTCGCGTGATGGCCTGGTGCTTTGCGCTTTATGCCTTTCTCGACTCGCCACAAACTACGGCGGCGCGCGTCGGCGGTCTTGCGCAGATGATTGCCATAACGGCTGAACGGATCGCCGCCAATTTCGATCACGCGCTCAGCCAGGGCAACAATCACGGCATCAGCGAAGCCGCCGGCCTCTACACCGTCGGGCTACTCTTTCGCGAATTCAAAGCGGCTGCGTCATGGAGGCAACGAGGCCGCGCCGCGCTCGAATCCGAAGGGCGCAAGCTGATCTATGACGACGGCGCGTTCACGCAGCACTCGACGAATTATCATCGCTTGATGTTGCACGATTACCTGTGGCCGCTGCGGCTCGGCGAGTTGTTGGGAGAGCCGTTCAGCGACGAGTTGAAGCATCGCATCGCCCGTGCCGGTGATTTCCTTTATCAATTGCAGGACACAACGAGCGGGCGCGTGCCGAATTATGGCCACAACGATGGCGCGTTGGTGCTGCCGCTCGACAACGGCGACTTTCAAGATTACAGGCCGGTCGTGCAGGCGACACATTACTTGATTGATCAAACTCGCTGTTACGCGGCGGGGCCGTGGGATGAAGACCTGCTCTGGCTGTTTGGCCCGCGGGCGCTCGCCGCGCCGGTGGCGCCACCGCCGCGCGCCGACCTGCAAGCCGAGTGTGGCGGTTATTACACATTGCGCTCGCCCGCCGGCTTCGCTTTCGTGCGCGCCGCGACGTTTAAAGATCGCCCGGCGCAAGCCGATATGCTGCACGTTGACCTGTGGTGGCGCGGCGAAAACATTGCCACGGACGCCGGCACCTTCAGCTATCACGCGCCCGCGCCCTGGGATAACGAGCTAGCGCGCACGGCGTATCACAACACGGTCATGGTGGACGGCTGTGACCAGATGGAGCGCGCTGGCCGCTTTCTCTGGCTGCCGTGGCTGCGCGGTGGGATGACCGATTACCGGCGCTCGGCGGGCGGCCATCTGGTCTACTGGCATGGAGAACACGATGGCTACCGGCGCTTGCCGTCGCCGGTCGCGCACCGGCGCGCGGTCATGCGCGTCGGCGACGAGTGCTGGGTTGTCGCGGACCAATTGCTCGGCGGAGCGGATCACGATTACCGTTTGCAGTGGCTCTTTGCCGACCTGCCGTTCGCATGGGATGAGGCGCAGCACCGGCTGACCCTGCACACGGCGGCGGGCGCGTACGCGGCGCGCTTGCTCGATCTGTCGGGCGCGGGGCGCTGCTCAATTATGCGGGCCGACCCGCGCAGCGCGCGCGGCTGGCGCTCGGCTTACTACTACGACCGCGAGCCGGCGCTCTCGCTGGACTTGCGATGTCACGCCGCGCGAGCCGCGTTCATCACCATCTTTGCGCCCGACGATTATTCGGTTACCGCAGCGCCCGGCTCGCTGGTTATTCGATCAAGCGGCTGGCGAGCAGTTGTTCATCTGGACGCAAGCGCCAATGAGCGGTTGATTGCTTCAGCCGCGATTGACGGCGCGCTGACCGACCGATTGGAGATGGCGTGATGCGCGTGCTGTTGATCCATCAAGCGTTCGTCGGCCCGAATGAGCCGGGCGGCACGCGCCATTACGAGCTGGCGAAAAGCGCCGTCGAGCGCGGCATCGATTTCACTGTTGTGGCGAGCCGTCTCAGTTACCTGACCGGCCAACGCGCGGTTGATGATGATGCGAAGGTTACAGAACAGAATCTGGATGGCGTGCGCGTCCTGCGCGCTTATGCGTACCCGGCGCTGCACCGCAGCTTCGTCTGGCGCGTCGTGTCATTTTTGAGTTTCATGTTGGACGCGATTCGCACCGCCTGGCGGGCCGGTCGGGTTGATCTGGTGATGGGCACGTCACCGCCGATCTTTCAGGGGCTGTCGGCGTGGCTCATTGCCTTCGCGCGTCGCCGCCCGCTGCTATTGGAAATCCGTGACCTGTGGCCGGAGTTTGCCATAGACATGGGCGTGCTGCGCAATCGCGGGCTCATCGTTTTGTCGCGCCGGCTAGAGCGGTTTCTTTATCGCCGCGCCGCGCACCTGCTGGTCAATTCGCCGGCCTATCGCGACTATCTCATTGACAAAGGCGTGCCGCCCGACAAGATCACCCTGATTGCCAACGGCGCGGACACGACGATGTTTGACCCGGAGGCCAGGGGCGCGAGCGTTCGTGAAGCGTTCGGCCTGCAAAACAAGTTCGTCGTCACCTACGCCGGCGCGCTGGGGCTGGCCAACGACATCGAAGTGATCCTGCGCGCCGCCGCGCGACTCAATGAAGATTCGCGGATTCATTTCCTGCTGGTCGGTGATGGCAAACAGCGTCCGAAACTCGAATCGCTCGCCCGCCAGTTGAATGTGGCGAATGTCACATTTACCGGTGCGCGCCCGAAATCAGCCATCCCTACGGTGCTGGCCGCAAGCGATGCCTGTGTGGCGACGCTCAAAGACATCGCGATGTTTCGCACCACCTATCCCAACAAAGTCTTTGATTACATGGCCGCCGGTCGCCCGACGCTGCTGGCCATTGACGGCGTCATTCGCCAGGTGATCGAAGCGGCGGCGGGCGGCGTCTTCGTGCCGCCGGGCGATGACGCGGGGCTGGCCGAAGCGGTGCTGGCCTTGAGCGCCGACCGCGAGCAGGCCGCCGAGATGGGCCGCCGCGCGCGCGCTTATGTCACCGAGCATTTCGACCGCCGCGGGCAGACTGATGATTTCGCGGCCCTGCTCCGGCGATTGGCCGCAAGCCGTCGGCAGCCGTTTCGTCTGCTGTCTTACCGGCGTGTGGGCAAGCGATTGCTCGACCTGTCGCTTACCATTCCCTCGCTCATCCTGCTCGCGCCGTTGTTGTTGCTGCTTGCCGTACTGGTGCGCGTCAAACTCGGCTCGCCGGTTCTGTTTCGCCAGCGGCGGCCCGGCCTGAACGGTCACGCCTTCACCTTGATGAAGTTTCGCACCATGACCGAAGCGCGTGACGACGCGGGTCGCTTGCTGCCGGATAGCCAGCGGCTGACCGGCTTCGGCAAATTCCTGCGCGCCACCAGCCTCGATGAATTGCCCGAACTATTCAACGTCCTCCGCGGCGAGATGAGTCTCGTCGGCCCGCGCCCGCTGTTGATGGAATACCTCGACCGCTACACCCTTGAGCAGGCGCGGCGGCACGAGGTGAAGCCGGGCTTGACCGGCTGGGCGCAGGTCAACGGGCGCAACGCGCTGGCATGGGAAGACAAGTTTAAGCTCGACGTCTGGTACGTTGACCGTGTGAGTCTCTGGCTTGACCTGAGCATCCTACTGCGTACGTTCGCGCAACTCTGCAAGCGTGAAGGCATCAGCGCCGAAGGCCACGCCACCATGCCATTCTTCATCGGCTCGGAAGGGAAAGACCAGTGAGCGCCGCGCGGCCCGACGCCATTGCCGTGCTCGGGGCCGGCGGCCATGCGAAAGTCGTCATCGCCACATTGCAGGCCGCGGGCTTTACGGTCGCCGCCGTCTTCGATGATGACCGGAGCAAGCAAGGCAGCCGTCTGCTCGGCGTCGAAGTCCGCGGCCCGCTCGACGACTTCGCAGGCTCAGGCTATCGCCGCGCGGTTCTTGCTATCGGTGACAACGCGACGCGAATGCGATTAGCCGCGCGCTTGCAGGCACAGTTGCCGACCGTCGAGTGGGTCATCGCCGTTCACCCGCAGACCTGCTTGCACCTTTCGGTGAGACTCGGAGATGGCGCTGTCGTCTTTGCCGGCGCCGTCATTCAGCCCGACACGGTCATCGGCGCGCATGCCATCATCAACACCGGCGCGACGGTTGACCATGACTGCCGCATTGGTGATTTCGCTCACATCGCGCCGGGCTGCCATCTGGCGGGCGAGGTGCAGGTCGCGCGCGGCGCTTTTCTCGGCATCGGCGCGTCGGTCATTCCCGGTCGAATGATTGGCGAGTGGGCGACCATTGGCGCGGGCGCGGTGGTCACGGGCGACATTCCGGCAGGCGCTACGGCGGTCGGCGTCCCGGCAAAGGTCTTAGACAAAGAGGGACGATGAACGAGCGAATTCCGATGGCCTCTGCGGACCTCGATGACTCGGACATTGAAGCGGTGCTGGGCGTACTGCGCACAGGGCGGCTGGCGCTTGGCCCGCGGACGATCCTGTTCGAGCAGGCCATTTGTGATTACGTCGGCACACGCCATGCGGTCGCGGTCAGCTCGGGCACGGCGGCGCTGCACCTGATCGTTAAAGCGCTTGGCATCGGCGCGGGCGACGACGTGCTGGTGCCATCGTTCACCTTCGCGGCCAGCGTCAACGCCTTTCTTTATGAAGGCGCGATGCCGGTCTTCGTCGAGATCGAACGCGACACCTACAACCTCGACCCGGCAGACCTTGAACGTAAGATCACCGCGCGCACCAAAGCGATCATGGCGGTTGATGTATTCGGCCACCCGGCGGACTGGGACGCCCTTCGCCGCATCGCCGAGCGCCACAGCCTGAAAATCATTGATGACTCGTGCGAGGCTCTGGGAGCCGCTTTCAAGGGAACGAAGCTCGGTCGCTTTGGCGACGCGGCGGCCTTCGCCTTCTACCCCAACAAGCAGATCACGACCGGCGAAGGCGGCGTCATCGTCACCGACTCGGACGACATCGCGCGGCTCTGCCGCAGTTTGCGCAACCAGGGGCGCGGCGAGATGGGCGCCTGGCTTGAGCATGACCGGTTGGGTTATAACTACCGCCTGGACGAGATGTCGGCGGCGCTCGGCGTCAGTCAGCTTCGCCGCATCGAGACGTTCCTGGCGAAGCGCGCGCAGGTCGCGCAACGCTACAGCGAACGGCTGGCGCGCTTCGATTGGCTGCGAACGCCCGCGGTCAAACCCGACGTGCGCATGAGCTGGTTCGTTTATGTGGTGACGCTTGCCGAAGGCTTAGACCGTGACTCGGTGATGCGGCGAATGGAAGCGCGCGGCATCCCCGTGCGCGGCTATTTTTCGCCGGCGCATTTGCAGCCTTACATCCGCGAGCGCTTCGGCTACGCGGCGGGCGAGCTGCCCATCACCGAATCGGTGGCGCGCCGCACCATCGCTCTGCCGTTTCACAATAACCTCAGCGACGCGCAGATTGAAGAAGTGGTCGCCGCGCTCGCCGAGGCCGCACAAGAATAAGCGTTTTATGATCGAAGCAAACGCCATCCGAAATCGGTCGCGCGTCTGGTGGGCGTGGCTGCTCAACCGCCGCGTCCAGTTCGCCATCGATCTGGTCACGCTGGTCGCCGCCTTTGCGCTGGCTTATCTGCTGCGCTTCGATTTCGACGTGCCGCGAGACAACTGGCTGGCGGCGCTGCGCCAGTTGCCTTATGTCGTGCTGCTGCAATTCGGGGCGCTGGCACTGGCCGGCGTCTATGCCTTCATCTGGCGCTTCATCGGCATGGCCGAAGTGCGCGCCTTCGTCAACGCGGCTTACTGGGCGCTGCTGCCGATCCTCTTCATCCGCGTCGCCCTGCCCGCTGAGTATCATCAATGGCGCGTGCCGCTGTCGGTCATGCTGGTTGACACGCTGCTGGCCTTTGGCGGCGTGCTTGGTATGCGCGTCCTGCGCCGCGCCCTCTACGAGCGTTACGAGAAACAGTTGCAGACCGGCACGGCGCGCAGCCTGCCGAAGAAACCTGTCTTGCTGATCGGCGCGGGCCGCGCAGGGGCGCTGGCGGCGCGCGAGATTCGCAGCCGCGGCAACCTCGACATCGAAGTCAAAGGCTTCATCGATAAGGACCCCGATAAACAAGGCTCGGTGATTTATGGAGTGCGTGTTCTCGGCACCCCCAACGATCTGCGCGAGCTGGTCGAGAAGCTCAAGATCGATCACGTCGTCATCACGCTGGCCAGTGCCTCGGGCCAGGAGATTCGCCGCATCGTCGAGCTGTGCGAGCGCATCCCTGTGCGCGTCCGCATCATCCCGGCGCTGCATGAAATTCTCCAGGGGCGCGTCGAGGTGAGCCGCATCCGCGACGTGCAGATCGAAGACCTGCTGGGGCGTGACCCGGTTCACCTGGACGAAGCGGAGACGCGCCAATTTCTCGCCGGCAAGGTGGTGCTGGTGACCGGCGCGGGCGGATCGATTGGCGCAGAGCTGGCGCGGCAGATCGCCGCCTTTGCGCCCGCCACACTGGTGCTGGTCGAGCGCGCCGAGTTCGCCCTCTTCAACATTGATCGCGAGCTGCGCGAGACCTGGCCGGCGCTGCGCATCGTCGCCCTGGTCGCAGACGTCGGCGACGCGGTGCGTATGCGCGCCATCTTTCAGACCTATCGCCCGCAGGTCGTGTTGCACGCCGCTGCTCACAAGCATGTGCCGATGATGGAAGGCAACGTCACCGAGGCCGTGAAGAATAATGTGCTGGCGACGCGCCTGGTCGCACAGCTAGCCGGCGAGCAGCAGGCCGAAGCCTTCGTGTTGATTTCGACCGACAAGGCGGTGCGCCCGACTTCGATTATGGGCGCGACCAAGCGCGTCGCCGAGCTGGTCGTGCAAGACTTGAATCAACGCTACCGAACGCGCTTCGTGGCGGTGCGCTTTGGCAACGTCATCGGCTCGGCGGGATCGGTGATTCCCATCTTTCGCGAGCAGATTCGCAAAGGCGGGCCGGTGACGGTCACGCACCCGGAGATGGTGCGTTACTTCATGACGATACCCGAAGCCAGTCAACTGGTCTTGCAGGCCGGGGCGATGGGCGACGGCGGCGGAATCTTCGTCCTCGACATGGGACAGCCCGTGCGCATTCTCGATCTGGCGAAAGACCTGATCGCGCTTTCGGGCCTGCGGCCCGGCGAAGATGTGGAGATCGTCTTCAGCGGCATACGGCCCGGCGAAAAGCTCTTTGAAGAGCTTGAAATCGCTGAAGAGGGCCTGGCGACAACCCGCCACCCGAAAATCTTTGTCGGCCATCTCGCCGTTCACCCGCCCGGACAGGTGCGCGAGCTGCTGGCGCGCCTCGCGGCTTTAAGCGAGAACGGACAGGACGCGGAACTGCGGCGCTCGTTGAGCGAGTTTCTGCCCGAGGCGCAGCTCGCTGAGGTCGAGTGCGCTACCGGCGCGGCGGATTAGACCATGTGGCGCAAGGCGGTTAGCTTGCGCTGTGACTCGCGCAAGCTAACCGCCTTGCGCCACACTAATGAATCGGCCATGCATGACGTGATGGTGATCGGCGGCGGCATCGTCGGGCTGGCGACGGCTTACCGCTTGACCGAACAGTACCCGCGCCTGTCGGTCATCGTTCTCGAAAAAGAATCGCGGCTGGCGGCGCACCAGTCGGGCCACAACTCCGGCGTCTTGCACTCAGGCATCTATTACAAACCCGGCTCGCTGAAGGCGGCGGCCTGCCGCGCCGGCAAGCAGGCGATGCAAGCCTTCTGCGAGCGCGAGGGCATCCCCTATAACCTCTGCGGCAAGGTCATCGTCGCCGTTGATGAATCTGAGCTTGCCCTTTTGCAGTCGCTTTACGAGCGCGGGCGGGCCAATCAGGTCCGCTGCGAGATCATCGGGCGCGAGCGGTTACGCGAGCTTGAGCCGCACGCCGAAGGATTGCAGGCCATCCATGTACCTGAAGCCGGCATCACGGATTATCGGGCGGTTTGCGAGCGCCTGGCCGAGCGCGTCCGTGAGCGCGGCGGCGAAGTCCGCTGTGGGGCGCAGGTCACCGGCCTGAAAACAACGGCGACAGAAATTGTCGCCGAAACCACAGCGGGCGCGTTCGCGGCGCGCTACGCCGTCAACTGCGGCGGCTTGCACGCGGATCGCGTGGCGCGGCTGGCGGGCGTGCGACCGCCGCTCAGGATCGTGCCGTTTCGTGGCGAGTATTACGAATTGACCGGCCAGGCCGAGCCGCTCTGCCGGGCCTTGATCTATCCGCTGCCCGACTCGCGTTTCCCATTCCTCGGCGTCCACTTCACGCGGATGATCCGAGGCGGCGTCGAATGCGGCCCGAATGCCGTGCTGGCGTTTGCGCGCGAAGGCTACCGCAAGCGCGACGTGCGTGCGGGCGACCTGCTTGAAGCCATCACCTACACAGGCTTTTTGAAACTGGCGCGACAACACTGGCGCATGGGGGCGCACGAGATGTGGCGCTCGTTGAGCAAGTCGGCATTTGTGAGGGCGCTTGCGCGGCTGGTGCCGGAGATTCGCGCCCGTCATCTGGTGCCAGCGCCCGCAGGCGTGCGCGCTCAAGCCATTGACGCGGCGGGAGCGATTGTGGATGATTTCGCTGTCGCCGAGCAGCCGCGTTTGGTCAACGTCCTGAATGCGCCGTCGCCGGCAGCCACCGCGGCGCTGGCCATCGGCCATCTGATCGTCGAAAAGCTGGCGGCGCAGTTCTGAATCAGCTATGAGTAATAAGCGATGAGACGAATCGATACGCCATTGCCGGAAGTCTGTTTGATCGAGCCGACAGTCTGGCGCGATGCGCGCGGCTTTTTCTTTGAGAGCTATCAAGAGATGAAATTTGCCGAGCTTGGCATCCGCGACCGCTTCGTGCAGGACAACCATGCCCGCTCTGTGCGCGCCACGCTGCGCGGCCTGCATTACCAGGTCCACCGCCCGCAGGCAAAGCTCTGCCGCGTTATTCAAGGCGCGGTGCTAGACGTTGTCGTCGACGTGCGTTGTGGCTCGCCGACATTTGGCTGGCACATTGCCGAGGAGCTGTCCGCCGAGAATCAGCGCATGGTCTATGTGCCGCCGGGCTTCGCGCACGGCTACGCGGTGCTGACCGAGACCGCCGAGTTTCTTTATAAGTGCAGCGATTACTACTTCCCGCAGTATGAGCGCGGCATCTTGTGGAGCGACCCGGCGCTCGCCATAGACTGGCGCATCGCCCATCCCCTGCTTTCGCCGAAAGACCTGGCGCACCTGCCGCTCGCCGACATTCAGGCAGCCGACCTGCCGGTTTACGAAGCATCCTAGTCGCCGTACAACTATTGTTGACAGAAGAATAAAAAGGAAAAAACCGTTGACTTTTGCAAGCCCATGTCCTATTCTGAGGCTGCCATTTTCGGCGTTGCACAGCCATCACTTGCCCGAGCGATTGCTGTTGAAGGAAGGGTTATGAGATTGCCATTTAGAACTCTGAAAACACTGCTCAGCCTCCTGTTGGCCTTCACCGTGACCAGCCTGTTCACGCTGCGCGCTTTCGCGGCGGATGAAGTGAAAATACCTGTCAACGACCCTGCCGCCGTGCAGGATTGCACCGGCACCTTGACGATCAAAAGCGGCAAGGTGATGGTCAATGGCAACGAGGCCCAGACCGGCGCCACAGTGATGAATGGCAGCGTCATTTCGACGAGCGATAATGGCGGCGTCATCATTGACCTGGGCGCGCTCGGGCGCATTGAGCTTGGCCACCACACGACGCTGACGATGAACTGCGGAGCGGGAATGATTCAAGGGCGGACGACCTGCGGCGGCAGAGTCCGCATCGAAGACCGCGCCGGCCAGGTGAATGTGACCGTCCCGAAGGTTGAAACCATCCTTCCCAACAAAGACAAGAGCTTTGACGACCCGGTGGAATTCACGGCGCCGGCCGGCAGCAGCATCATGATTGAATGCGGCCGCCGCAAAGCCGCTGGCTTGCTGCTTGGGCCCGGGCTGATTGGGCTGTTAGCGCTGCTTGGCGTCGGCGCGGCAGTTGCCGCCGGTGTGGCGCTCGGCAATGGCGACACTTCGGCAGTGGGCCGTCAGCCGGTCAGCGCTTCTTGAGCCCGCCGCCCGGCACGGAGATGGTGCCGGCGATTTTCAGAAAGCCCCGGCGAATCTAGCGCCGGGGCTTTTCCTTACCCGGCTCCGCTTTCGACTTGCCCGAGCGAAGCGCTTTTGCCAGAATGTCTTGCCACAACAGCGTCTGTCGCGCCGCCAACCTGCGGCGCGGCGCAAAGCGAAATCATGATCAATCCGAGGAGGCGCAATTGAAGTTCACGCGATTTATTCCTCTCATCGTCCTATGTGTGCTGACGCTGGCCAGCGCCGCGCTGGCGCAATCGCCCATCGTCACCTTACAGCTCGGCCCCGACCAGATCGGCGTCGTCAAGACGTCGGTCGGCATCTCGACGCGCATTGCCTTTCCTGAGCCGGTCGCCGAGATCATCTGCGGCGATCTCTACAACGCGGCAGACGGCAAAGGCACCTTCGTCGTCGCCCGCAGCGGTTCGGATCAAAAACCTGGCAACGACATCTACGTCAAGCCGGTCGGCGCCAGGGGCCAGAGCAATATGTTCGTCAAAACCGGCGATGGTAAGCGCACTTACAATTTCGATTTGAACATTGTGCCGCCGGCGCAGGCGCACCGCGTCATCAATGTCACCGATGCGACGCCGAACGCGACTTCCGCCGGCACGGACGGGACGCGGCCCAGTCCCTCTAGCCCCTGTCCCGACGCCGACCGCATCCGCGCCGATGCCGAAGAGCAGGGCCGCCGCAAAGCCGATGAAATCCTGCGCAATGCTCGCCAGCAGGCCGACCGCATCGCCGGCGAAGCCGAGGTCCGCATCAACGAGGCTAGCCGCCAGTCGTCAGAACGCGCCACCCAGGAATCCGACCGCCGTTTCGTGCAAGCCCTGATGCTGCTGCGCGAGATTCGCATCGCTAACCCGAAGGTGACGACCAAGAAAAAGATCATCGTCTCGCTTGATCCGTCGCGCGTCATGTTGCTCGGAGACAGGGCCTACATTCGCTACACGATTCAAAACGCCGGCGCCGAAGATTTCACCTTCAACGCATTGACCCTTGAGACCGCCACCGGAACAGAGACCAAGCCGCTGACCGTCGAGGTGGTGCAGAACAAGTCGGAGAACCGGCTGGCGGCGGGCGAGACCCTGACCGGCATCGTCGTCTTTGACCCGAAACAGGTGGACGCCAAGGACAAGCTGGCCTTCTACCTGCGCGCCGATGACCATCTGGAAATAACTCACGTTACGATTCAGTAAGTGTGATAGAATTGGCCGGTATGTCGAAAGCCGTAGTCATGATGTTGCTGGTGCTGGCGCTTCCGCTCGCGGCGCGGGCACAGACGACATTGAAGCCGCCGCCGCGCCCGCCCGTGCCGATGTCGCTTGAAGACCAGGAGCGCGCGCGCAAAGAAGAGGGCCTGCACCGTCAGGCTGCTGACGCGGCAGCCACCCCGGCATCAGCTCAGCTCAAGGTGCCGAGCGCTTCGACCAGCCGCCACATCTCGACCGGCAATGTGGCGTTCGACTCGATGATCTACGAAGCCTCGACGCAAAACGGCCTCGACCCCTGCTTGATCGTTTCGGTGATGCGCGCCGAGTCGGGATTCAATCGCATGGCGGTGTCGCCGAAAGGCGCTTCGGGCTTGATGCAGTTGATGCCGGCGACCGCCGAGCGTTTCGGCGTCAAGAACATCTTCGACCCGCGCGAAAACATCCTCGCCGGCGCCAGGTATCTGCGCTGGCTGCTCGACCGCTTCAGCGGCGACGTGCGGCTGGCGCTGGCCGGATACAACGCCGGCGAAGGCGCCGTCGAGTTCTACGGCAACCGCATCCCGCCATTCCTTGAGACGCAGAATTACGTGCGGACGATCTACATGCGCTACAGCGGCCTGCATCTCGGCACCGCAACCAGCCAGCCGGCCACCGCTGCCGCACCTCCCGTGACTGCCGCCCCCAGCGCCGCCGAGCCGCCGAAAGCGGACGCCAACCCTTCCTACAATCAAATCATCCGCTTCACCTCCACGTCAGGCGATGCCGCCAAAAGCGGCAACTGAATCGCCGCCCGCCGATCACATCTTTCACTCATCCCTTTGGACGATTTGTAAGCGACCTTACTCAGAGCGCAGGGCGATGATCGGGTCAACTTTCGTCGCGCGCCGCGCCGGCACGTAGCTCGCCGCGAGCGACACCAGCACCAGCACCAGCGAGGTGCCGGCAAAGGTCAGCGGGTCAACCGCGGTGACGCCGAACAGCGAGCTGGCCACCAGCCGCGTCAGCCCGAAGGCCGCGCCCAGACCGATGACCACACCCGCCGAAACCATCAGCGCTCCCTGTCTTAATACCAGCCCCATCACGTTGCCGCGACTTGCGCCGAGCGCCATGCGGATGCCGATCTCGCGCGTCCGCTGCGCCACCATGTAGCTCATCACGCCATACAGGCCGACCGCCGCCAGCAACAGCGCCAGTACGCCTGCCGACCCAAACAAGGTCGCTTGCGTGCGCTCGCCCTGAAGCGATTGATTGACGCGCTCGCTCATATTCTCGACATTCAGCACCGAGAGCTTCGGGTCGAGCGATTGAATCTCGCCGCGCAGCGCCGCGATCAACTGCGTCGCATCGCCGGCGGCGCGGACGTGCAAGTTCACCTGCGGCGCGTAATCCTGTTCCAGCGGCATGTAGACCAGCGGGCGCGGGCGCTCTGTAAGGCTGGTTACTTTGACCTCGCGGGCGATGCCGACGACCTGGCGGTACTCTTTATCACCGAAAAACTTAAAGCGTTTGCCGACGGCGTCCTGATCGGGCCAGAAACGTTTGGCCATGACCTCGTTGACGATGACCACGGGCGGCGCTTTCTGGTCGTCAGTTTCGGCGAAGTCGCGCCCTTGAACGAGCGAAATGCCGAGCGTCTCGAAGTAGCGCGGGCCGATGTCGTTGGTCTGCACCAGCACGCCGCGCCCACCCGGCGCCGGCTCCTGGCCTTCGAGAAAGACGCTGCGCAGCAGGCCGAAGCTCACCGGGCGGTCACGCGCAATCGTCGCCGCCTGCACGCCGGGCAGCGCCGAAACGCGCTCCAACAGCAAGCGGTGAAACTGGCGGGCCTGCGCTTCGCTGTAGCCTTCGCGCCCGAGGTTGAAGCCCATCAGCACGACGTTGTCGGTGATGAAGCCGGGGCTGACGGCTTTCGCCTTTTGCAGGCTGCGCACGAACAATCCGGCGGTGATCAGCGCGAACAGCGACAGCGCCACCTGCAAGACGACCAGCACCTTGCGCAGGTTCAAGCGGAAGCCGCGCTGGCCGACCGGCACGGTGATGTCGCCTTTGAGCGTCGGCACCAGATCGGCTTTCGATGCTTGCAACGCCGGCGCCAGCCCGAACAGCAGGCCGCTTAAGAGCGTGATGGCGAGTGTGAAGAAAATCACCCGCCCGTCTAATTGAATGGCGCTGGCATTCGGGCCGCCGCCGAAGGGCACCAGCGAGCTAATGACATCTTTAGTCCAGAACGCCACCAGCAGGCCGACCGCGCCGCCAATCAGCGACAGCACCAGGCTCTCGGTCAGCATCTGGCGAATGAGCCGCGCGCGGCTGGCGCCGATGGCCACGCGGATCGCAATCTCGCGCCGCCGCCGAGTTGCGCGCGCCAGCAAGAGGTTGGCGACGTTGGCGCAAGCGATCAACAGGACGATGCCGACAATGCTCATCAGCAACGCCGACATTCGGACGGTGTCGCCATTGCCCTGCGGGTCGAGCCGCGCTTCGAGCAGCGGCACCAGGCGGACGCTGCGCCCTTCGTTGTCTTGCGGGTACTGCCGTTCCAGCTCCCCGGCAAGCGCGGTGACAGCCGATTGCGCCTGCGGCAGCGAAACGCCCGGCTTCAGCCGCCCGACCACAGTGAAGGCCAGGCCGCGCCGCGCGTCATAAAACATCGCCAGGTCGGGCTGCACTTCGCGGTGCATCATCATCGGAATCCACATGTCGGGCGAGCCGCCGATGTCTGTGCCGGTGAAATCTTTTTGCGTAATGCCGACCACAGTAAAATCAAGGCGGTTGAGCGAGATGGTTTGTCCGACAATCGCGGGGTCGCCGCCAAAGTCGCGCTGCCAGCAGCCGTAGCCCAGCACGACGACCGGGTGCGTGCCCGGCGTGCGGTCTTCGTCGGGCAAGAAGGTTCGCCCATAAAGCGGCTTGACGCCGAGCACGTCGAAGTAGTTGCCGGTGACGACTTCAGCGAATAGCTGCCGCCCTTCGCCGGCGTTGCGATTCAGATTGACCGCCGCAAAGTTGTAAGCGGCCAGGCCATCGAATACGTCGGTCTTATCGCGGTAATCGAGAAAGTTATAATGCGACACCGGCAACGGGCCGGGATTCTTCTGATCAATGGTGAAGAGCGACACCAATTGCGCGGGCTCGGCGACCGGCAGCGGCGCGAGCAAGAAGGCATTGATGACGCTGAAGATCGCCGCGTTGGCGCCGATGCCTAAGGCCAGCGAGATGACCGCCACCGCCGTGAAGGCGGGATTCTTCATAAGCATCCGTAAGCCGAAGCGAATGTCTTTGATCAAAGTTTCCATCAGCAAACCTCCAGTGAGGGTAATGGGTGTTGGGTGCCGGGTGATAGGTGTCAGGTGATGTGTGCCGGACAACGCGGCGCCCTCTTCCTCAACACCCGGCACCCAACACCCAACCCCTATTCGTAGCGCAGCGCGACCATCGGATCAACCTTCGTCGCGCGGCGCGCCGGCAGGTAGCAGGCCAGCAGGGCCGCGCCAGTCAGCAGCAGCGCGATCAAGGTGAAGGTTGTCGGATCAGTGGCGCTCACCATGTACAACTGGCTCGCCAGCACACGCGTCGCGGCATAAGCGGCGCCGACTCCGACGATCAAGCCGGCGGCCACCAGTATTGTGCCTTCTTGCATCACCAGCCGGAAGACGTCCGCGGGCCGCGCGCCCAATGCCATGCGGATGCCGATCTCGCGCCGCCGCACGACCACACTGTAAGCCATCACCCCATAGAGGCCAATGCCGGAAAGCAGCAGCGCCAGCCCCGCGAACAATCCCAGCAGCAAGGCGATGAAGCGTGTGCGCGAAGTGACTTCGTTGCTGCGCTCGGCCATCGTCAGCACACGCGTCACCGGCACGTTGCGGTCTAAGGCCAGGGCTTCGCGGCGCACGGCGGCGACCAGCCCGGCTTTATCCGCAGACGTCCGCACAATCAGCAGAGAAGCCGCGTCGGTCGGCTGCAAAGATGAGAGATAGACGTCGGGGCCGATCAGCTCTTCGAGCTTGCCATATCTCACATCATCAACGATGCCGACGATCTCGACGAACTCTTCGGCGTTCGGGTACTCGGCGCCGACGTAAGGCTTGATGCGCTGGCCGATGGCCTCTTCGTCAGCAAAGTAGCGCTCGGCGGCGGCGCGGTTGATGACGGCGACGCGCGGCGCGCCGATGCGGTCTTGCGCGCTGAAGACGCGCCCGCGAATCAATTGAATGCCGAGCGTCGCAAAATAATCGGGCGACACGCTGTGCAGGCCGACGAAGGCGGGCTGTCCCTCCTGGCGGCCCTGCACGTCCATCACCGTCATGCTCGAATAGCCGAGCAGCGGCGCGGTCGAGCCGAGGCTTGCCGATTCGACGCCCGGCATCGCTTGCACGCGCTCAAGTAGTTGCGTGTAAAACTCCGGCTTAACGCCGCGACCGTACAGCGACATGGTGACGACGCCGGCGGGCGCGAATCCGAGGTTGACGGCTTGCAGTCGCAGAAGACTTTTCACCATCAGCCCGGCGCTCGCCAGCAGCACAAACGATAAAGTGATCTGGGCGACGATCAGCAGGCTGCGCGGCGACAGCCGGCGCTGCGGACGGAAGCCGGCTGCCGAGCTGCCGGCGGTCTCTTTCAGCGCCTCGTTGAGGTTCGGGCGCGACGCCTGCAACGCCGGCAGCAGTCCGAAGATCAAGCCGGTCACCAGCGCCAGCGCCAGATCAAAAGCCAGCACGCGGCCATCGAGATGAATCTTGAAGAAGTCGAAGGTGCGCGTGTAGCTCGACCAGAATTGCGCGTTATCGCTCGGCTTGAAACTGGTCAACAGGTCAACGCCCCACCAGGCGATCAACAGGCCGAGCGCGCCGCCTGCGAGCGCCAGCATCACGCTTTCGGTGAGTAACTGGCGGATGATCTGCGCGCGGCTGGCGCCGACGGCCAGGCGAATAGCGATCTCGCGCTCGCGTGACACGGCGCGCGTCAACAAGAGGTTGGCGATGTTGGCGCAGGCGATCAACAACACAAAGCCGACCGCCGCCAGCAAGATAATAAACGAGCGGCGAATCGCCGGATCAACATTGGCATCGCGCCAAAACCGCAGCGTCACCACAGGCCGCGCCGAGCCGCCCGGCCCGCGCTCTGACGGGCTGGGATAAACCGCCTCGATCTGCTCGCTGACGTTCAGCATCTCTTGCTGGGCCTGCGCGACCGTCACCTCAGGCCGCAGCCGCGCCACCACCTCTAACCAGTAATTTCGCGCGTTCACGAGCACGCGCGGGTAACGCAGCAGCGGCGCGTTGGTGATCGGCAGCCACACCTGCGCCGTGCCCTGTTGCCCATTGAACCCGGCAGGCATCACGCCGACAATCGTAAAGCTGCGCTTGTCTAGCTCGATGGTCTTGCCGACGACTGCCGGGTCGCCGCCGAAGCGCCGCTGCCAGAGCGCGTAGCCGAGCAGCGCCACAGGCTGCGCGCCACCCTTGCGGTCTTCGTCTTCGCTGAAGGTGCGCCCGGCGATGGCTTCGACGCCGAGCAGCGGGAAGTAGCTGGCCGAAACCAGCTCGGCCTGCAAACGCTCCGGCTCGTCTGTGCCCGTGAGGTTGAGGCCCATCTGACTGCATGCGGCGATGGCCGCGAAGCTCTGACTCTGATCGCGCAAGACCTCGAAGCGCGGGTAAGACCATACCGTCGGCGCCGCGTCCTTCTCCGACGAGGGCGCGGCTTGAAAGACCTTGACCAGTTGTTCGGGCTGGCGGTAAGGCAGCGGGCGCAGCAAGACGGCGTTGACCACCGAGAAGATCGCCGTATTGGCGCCGACCCCTAAGGCCAGGGTGAGAACGGCGATTAAAGTAAAGCCGGGCCTTCTCGTCATCACACGCAGGCCGTAACGAATGTCGTGAACCAGGTTACTCATCGCACCCTCATGTGGCGCAGGCTGTTAGCTTGCGCGAGTCCGTGCGCAAGCTAACAGCCTTGCGCCACATCAAGCCGAAAGCCGCTCTATCGATAGATGGCCGACAGCACGCGCCCGCGCTCATGCTCGGACTGGATGCCGCGCGCCGCGTCCACGACCGCGCCGCGAACCGTCTCGTCGCGCCGGTGGGTGTCGGCGACACGAATGAGCAACTGCGCCTTCTCGTAATCCGAGTCGAGGAGAGTCGCCCCCTTGACCACGGTCAGCCAGGTTTGTTGATTCGCCGGATTGGTGTCGAGCAGGCCCGTGATGGCGCGGCCCTTCTCGTAGTCGGACTTGATGGTTTTGGCGGCGTCGAGAAACGCCAACTGTAAGCTTTCATCCAACGGGAAGACGTGCGAGAGCTTCACCAGCAACTCGGCCTTCTCGTAGTCGGACTTGATGACGTTGACGGAGTTGAGCACGAAAAGCAGGTTGTCTTTGTCGAGGATGTCTTTCTTCAACACCGCCTTGAAGGCCCGCCCGCGCTCGTAGTCGGAATGGATTGTGCCGGCGCCTTCGAGGTAGACCGAGCGGAAGCGGTCGTCGCGCAGATAGGTGCCGGCCATGCGGATGAGCATTTCCGCCTTCTCGTAGTCCGACGAAATCTCGCGCGCCGCCTGCCGCAAGGCGAGCCGCGCCGTCTCGGCGTCGAGGTTGCCTTGCTTGAGCAGCTCGCTGAAGTAGAGGCGCTTGACGTAGTCGCCCTCAAGCTTGGAAATCTCTGCGAGCACGCTGCTCGGCCCGCCGCGTTCGAGCAGCCGGGTGACGCGCGCCGGCGCGTCGTAGCCGCCTTGCCGCACCGTGGCGTTCAGGATTTTCGCGACCCAGGCGCGGGCCTCGGCGTCCAGCGGCTTCGGCTCGCCATTGACCGAGTAAGCGCGTTTGATGCCGTCGGCGCCCGGCGTCGCCTCGAACTTGCGGGTCACGCCGCCGCGCCGCTCGCTGATGCGCAGCTCGCCGTTGGCTGGCGAGATCGCGGTGATGTCGCTGTAGTCTTCGGCGAATTCGACCTTGCCGCGAATCGTCACTTGCAGATCGACGTGGTCGTCAATCTGGTGCCAGGTCCAGCGGTTTTCGTCGGTATCGTTGGAGTGTTCGATGTGGGTTGTCGAACTCGACGACTTCTTCGTCGCCTGCGCCGCGCAGACGAGCGGCAGCGAGCAGACGGCGGCAGAAAGCATCAAGAGAGAGAGTGAAGCGAGTGATTTCTTAAGCATGATAATTCCCCTTTGAATTGCGGATTGCGGATTGCGGAATCTGGAACCGCGGATTCTCTTCTTAGCTAATAAAACTCCAGAGCAAGTTCGATAATCCGCAATCCGCAATCCGCAATCGGATCATTCGTATCTCAGCGCGATCATCGGGTCAACCTTCGTCGCCCGGCGGGCGGGCACGTAACAGGCTCCCAGAGCCACTCCCGCCAGCAGCAGCGGAATGGCGATGAAGGTCAACGGGTCGGTGGCGCTGACCCCGAACAGCAGGCTCGCCATCAGCCGCGTCGCTAGTAGTGCGCCGCCAAGTCCGAGCGCCAGGCCCGCAATCGTCAGCACCATGCCTTGTCGCACGACCATGCCGAGCACGTTACGCGGCTGCGCGCCCAATGCCATGCGGATGCCGATCTCGTGCGTGCGCTGCGTCACTGAATACGACATCACGCCATAGATGCCGACCGATGCCAGCAGCAGCGCGACGACCGCAAAGCTGCTGAACAGCATCAGGTTCAAACGTTCCGGCGCAATCGAATCGGCGCGCAGTTTCTGCATGGAGTTGAGATTGGCTATCGGCTGATTGGGATCAATGGCTAGCACCTGCTCGCGCGCCGCTGTGGCCAGAGCCATCGGGTCGCCGGTGGTTTTAATGGTCACCGTCATGCCGTTGCTCGGCTGCTGGCGGAAGGCGTAGTAAGACTGCACGCGATCCGAATCCTGCTTCAAGCCGTCCATCTTGACGCGGCGCACGACGCCGATGATTTCGGTGGTCGGATTATTGGGGTTATTGCCGCCAATGCGCAGGCGTTTGCCAATCGGGTCTTCGTCCGGCCAGTAACGGCGCGCGAACTCTTCGTCAATGAGCGTGACGCGCGGCGTGTCTTTGGTGTCGGCGGCGGTGAAGGAGCGCCCTTTCAGCAGCGTAATTCCCATGGCGCGGAAGTAATCCGGCGTGGCAACGGCGGCTTCGGTGAGCGGCGTCTTGCCGGGATCGGGCGGCGGCTGACCATCGATGACGAACGACGTCTGCCAGCCGTTGTTGCCGAGCGGCAGGCCCGACGACAGGCCGACCACTTCGACCCCCGGCAACTGGCGCAGACGGTCGGCAAGCTGCTCGAAGAAGGCGACCTGTTGCGCCTCTTCCTTATATTTTTGCGGCGGCAGCGCGACGTTAAAGGTCAGCAGGTTGTCAGCATTAAAGCCGGGATCAACCTGCTGCAAGCGGTAAAAGCTGCGAATCATCAAGCCGGCGCCGACCAGCAGCATCATGGTCATCATCACTTCGGCAACCACCAGCGCGTTGCGCAGAACGTGGCGGCGGCCCGTCGAGCCGCGCCCGGCATCTTTCAGCGTTTCGTTGAGGTCGGGCTTCGAGGCTTGCAGCGCCGGCACCAGGCCGAAGATGATGCCGGTCAATGCGGCGATGGCAATCGTGAAGACCAGCACGCGATTGTCGACGCCGATCTCGCGCGCCCGCGGGATGCTGTTCGGACTGATGGCGATGATTAGCTTCACGCCCCAGCTCGCCAGCAGCAGGCCGAGCGCCCCGCCGGCGAAAGATAGCAAGATGCTTTCGGTCAACAACTGGCGGATGATGCGCCAGCGGCTAGCGCCCATTGCCGTTCGTATCGCCATCTCTTTCTGCCTTGATGTAGCGCGGGCGAGCAAGAGATTGGCGACGTTGGCGCAGGCGATCAACAAGACCAGCGCGACGACGCCGAGCAGCACACGCATCGCCGGTCGGACGTCGCCGACAAAAGCTTCGAGCGCCGGGGTGATCGACACGCGGTTGCCGGTGTTGGAATCGGGGTACTGCCTTTCGAGGTTGACGGCGATGCTCTCCATGTTGGCGCGGGCCTGCTCAAGCGTTACGCCCGGCTTGAGGCGGGCGATGCCGTAGAGCCCCGGATGATTGCCGCGACTCTCCCAGCCGGGGTTTTTGGCCGACAGCCCGACGGGCGTCCACAACTCGACGCGGGCCGGGAACTGATAATCGGGCGACATCACGCCGATGACCGTGTAGCTGCGCTCATTGAGTGTCAGTTGTTGATTGAGGATGCCGGGGTCGCCGCCGAAGCGCCGCTGCCACAGGCCGTAGCTCAGAACGACGACCGGCGTGGCGTCCACCTTATCGTCATCGCTCGTAAAGACGCGGCCCCGCATGGCATTGACTCGCAGCGCCGCGAACATATCCGCCGACATCATGCCGCCGGTCAGCCGTTCGGGCTCGCCCGTGCCCGTCAGGTTGTAGCTCTGGCGGCGATAGACGCCGATGTTTTCAAAGACCTCGTTCTGGGCGCGCCAGTCGTTATAGTTCGGGTAAGAGATCGACATCCCTTCGATCATCGGATGCGACTCGGATAAAAAAACGAGCTGCTCGGAATCGGGGTAGGGCAGCGGTTTGAGCAGCACCGAATTGACGACGCTGAAGATGGCCGTCGTTGCGCCGATGCCGAGCGTCAAGGCTAAGACCGCGACAACCGTGAAGCCAGGATTCTTGAACAGCATTCGCGCGCCATAGCGCAGGTCTTGCCAGAGTGTGTTCATAAGTTTCTCCTTGACCAGTCCCTCTTATTCGTACCTGAGTGCCACCATCGGGTCGACCTTCGTCGCGCGGCGCGCCGGCAGGTAGCAGGCCAACAGCGCCACGCAGATGATCAGCACGGCAATGCTGAGGAAGGTCAGCGGGTCGGTGGCGCTGACTTCGAAGAGCAGGCTTTGCATCAAGCGTGTGGCCGCCAGTGCGCCCGCCACGCCGACGCCCACGCCGGTCACCGCCAGCAGCGCGCCATGCTTCAGCACCAGCCGCAGAATGTCCGTCCGCTGCGCCCCCAGCGCCAGGCGCAGGCCGATTTCATGCGTGCGCTGCGTCACCGAGTAAGCGATCACGCCATAGATGCCGATGCCCGCGAGCAGCAGCGCCACGATGGCGAACAGGCTCGACAGCGCCAGCGTCAGGCGGCGCTCGGCGACCGCCTCCGACATGATCTTGCTCATCGCCCTGGTTTCAAAGACCGGCTCGTTGGGATCAAGCGTCTGAATCGCTTGCTGCGCGGCGGCCAGCAGCGCCGCGTCGTCGAGCCGCGAGCGCAGCGCGATGGTGTCAAACGGCCAGGGGTTTTGCAGGTTCGGTTGGTAGGCGTGCATTCCCGATTCGACGTTCAAGCCATCGTGCTTGACGTCTGCGGCCAGGCCGACGACTTCCGTCCAACGGAAGTTCGGCGACTTTGGCGAATCAAAGGTGAAGTGCTTGCCGATGGGGTCCTGGTCGGGCCAGAGCGTCCGCGCCATCGTCTCGTTGACGACCGCCACCGGCGGCGCGTCCTCGTTGTCGCGGTCGTTGAACTCGCGCCCCTTAAGCAAGGGGATGCCGAGCGCGTTGAAGTAACCGGCGCTGACCATGTGCATGCCGGCGATCAACTCTTCGCCCTCTTTGTTCGGGGCGCGGCCTTCGACGGTGGGGTTGCTGGAGCTGTTGGTGCCGGCAATCGGCAAGTCGGTGCCGATGGCCACCGACTCGACGCCGGGGATGGCTTCGAGCTTCGGCCCGAGCGCCTTGAGGAATTGCAGGCGCACGCCAGGCTTCCCGTACTGCGGGGCGATCAACCCGACCCGCATCGTCAGCAAGTGATCCGGGTTGAAGCCGGGGTCAACCGCCTGCAAGCGCATGAAGCTGCGCACCAGCAGCCCCGCCCCGACCAGCACGATCAGCGCCAGGGCGACTTCGGCCATCACCAGCCCGTTGCGCAAGTGGTGCCGTGCCCCGCCTCCCGAAACGCTGCGCGTTCCTTCCTTGAGCGTTTCGTTGATGTCGATGCGCGAGGCAAACAACACCGGCGCGAAGCCGAACAGGATGCCGGTCAGCAGCGACGCCGCCAGCGTGAAAGCCAGCACCGGCAGGTCGAGGCCGATTTCGTTGAGCCGCGGCGTGTCGGCGGGACTGAGCGACACCAGCAGCCGGACTCCCCACGCTGCCAGCAACACGCCGACCGTGCCGCCGACCAGGGCGATCAGCAGGCTCTCGGTGAACAACTGCCTGATGGTGCGCCAGCGGCTGGCGCCGAGCGCGGCGCGAATCGCCATCTCGCGCGAGCGCCCGGTGGCCCGCGCCAGCATCAGATTGGCGACGTTGGCGCAGGCAATCAGCAACACCAGCCCGACCGCGCCGAAGACAATCAACAGGGCCGAGCGAAGCTGGCCGGTGATGCGTTCGTGCAGCGGCACGAGGCGGACGGTGTGGTTGGCCGTCTGCGGGTACTGCTGATGTATGCGGTCAAAGATCGCATCGATGTCAGCCTGCGCCTGCTGGCGCGTGACGCCCGCCTTCAGCCGCCCCATGACTTTGAGGAAATGCGAGCCATGAGTTTGCAGCCACTGTTCGTTGCGTTCAGTGAACACAAAATCCGGCACCGTCGCATGGGGGTTGACCCAAATTTCGGCGCGCTCGGCTGGCGCCTGGAAGTCGGGCGGCATGACGCCGATGACCGTCACGTCTTCGCCGCTGATGCGCAGGCTCTGGCCGATCACCCTGGCGTCGCCGCCGAAGCGCCGCTGCCACAAGGGATGGCTGAGGATGGCGACGCGGGGCGCGCCCTTTTGCCCGTCGTCGGCTTGCAGCACGCGACCGAGCGCCGGGGCGACGCCGAGCATGTCGAAGTAGTTGGCCGAAACAATCTCGCCGCGCAGCGGTTCGGGAGTGCCTTCGCCGGTCAACGTCAGCAGCATGTCGCGGATCCCGGCCACCTGCTCGAAGGTCTGGTTCTGCGTCTGAAAATCGACAAAGTCGCCCGGCGAGAACGGCGCCCTGGCGAGCTGGGGCTGCTGCTCCCACCACCAGACGAGGCGGTCCGGTTCCTTGTACTTTAGCGGCCTCAGCAACACCGCGTTGACGACCGAGAAGATGGCCGTGTTCGCCCCTATCCCCAGGGCGAGCGTCAGTACCGCTACCGAGGCGAAGCCCGGATTCTTCAGCAGCATCCGGGCGCCGAAACGCAAGTCATGAATTAACGTCTCCATCGCTTCGCCTCAGAAGGACGTGATGAGTGATGAGAGGAAGACACGGCCCGCCTTCTCTCATCACTCGTCACCCATCACTCATCACTCATATCGAAGCGCCACCATCGGGTCCACCTTCGTCGCGCGGCGCGCGGGGAGGAAGGCGGCGACGAGCGCGACCGCGGCGAGCACGAGCGCGATGGCGGCGTAGGTCATCGGGTCA
>DATENM010000036.1 GCA_035275065.1 Blastocatellia bacterium | reverse complement strand
CCTCTCAGGCCGGCTACAGATCATCGCCTTGGTAAGCCGTTACCTTACCAACTAGCTAATCTGCCGCAGGCTCCTCTTCAGACGCGAGGTCTTGCGATCCCCCGCTTTAACAACTGTCACCATTAGGTGCCGCTGCATTATGCGGTATTAGCAACCGTTTCCGATTGTTATTCCCCATCCAAAGGTAGATTACCTACGTGTTACTCACCCGTGCGCCACTCTACTCGTCCCCCGAAGGGGACTTTCGCGTTCGACTTGCATGTCTGAGGCACGCCGCCAGCGTTGATTCTGAGCCAGGATCAAACTCTCAGTTATAATCCTTGGCCACATTCAAGCATTAGCCGAAAGTGACCATTCTACTGTTGGTCATTCTCGCTAAAACTCGTCAGAACGTCTGGTTCGTTTACGCACTATCTAGTTTTCAAAGATCGCTTTTAAAGCTTTTTGCTTTTCAAGGGCAAAACTTGATTCTACCTAATATCCCGGATTTGTCAATCCCTCATTTCTCTTTTTTCGACTTTTCTTTTGTCGAGGTGAAGAGACTTGATCGGTTTAGAAAAACCAGGCGGGCACTTTGCAAGCGCCGGAATCATTATCAATTATAGATCGCTAACCAGTGCGAAGTCAACCTTTTAGGTGTTTTTTTCATTCACCAATTCGTCGATCTTGAGGTAATTATAGCAGCCGCTAAGAAACTGTCAACCTCATCGGTTCGAGGTCAATGATCGGCCTATCATCTGCCCGGCGAAGACGATGTTTGCCGAGCGATTTCGAGTCCTTTTCCACAATGCCCTTATTCAGGGCTCTATGGGCAGGACTCATATAGTAAGTTGATTCCTTCGCCGAGTTTCCATTGCGCCGCCTTCTCGCAGTGTGTATCATTGAAGAGTCCCATTGAGCCCCAAGATAAAGCAGAAAGTCATCCTCACGCAGGATTTACAGCTTTCAATAACGTGTCCCTAGACCAGGAGAGGGTTTTTATGTGCACCATCCTTGTGGTCGAAGATGACTTCGATACGCTTTATCCACTCGCCGAACTTTTGCGCTTGAAAGGTCATACGACCATCACCGCGCCAAATGCTGAACAAGCAATTCAGACGGCGCGCAAATCCAGGCCGGATCTGATCATTACCGATATCGTGCTTCCAGGTAAAAGCGGCCTGCAATTCATCGCCACTATTCGTAACGATGCAGCCCTCCGGGCAACCCCGATTATGGTGATTAGTGGCTGTGGGCCGATGATTCTTGTCGAGGCAGAAACCATTGGTGCCAACCTCTGCTTGCAAAAGCCTATCAATGTCGAGCTATTTTGGAATGCCTTGGAAGAATTGCTTGAGTCAAAATCAGACCCTGAGACCGTCGAGCAGGCGGGTGGCGATGCCGTTGACCGGCGGGCTGCAGCGACAGAGATTGATCAAATGGTGGAACAACTACGTTTCTGCACCTCAAAAGAGGAGCGGGAAGAGATGCTCAAGCAGTTAAAGCAGCGGATTCTGGATATGCAATTGCGACGGAAGTCGTGTGCCTGATCGGTTCCCACCCTGTAGAACACGGCCCAATATCCTCAATGGACCGCACAGCTTCGGGCTTTGTTTTGACGCAAACGCAAGACGGCGATAGCAGGAACGAAAGTCGGTTTGACCGACTCGAAGCTTACGCCGATGGCTTGCGGTCCTCCAGGTTGTTCGATGCGAACGATCTTCCCGAAATATCGCAGCCATTGCTTTCGGCTCAATGGGGTGCGCACATCCATTTCAATTGCGTCGCCTAGGGTAAGCGCCCTCGCCAATCCTAAACAGGCTCCCGTTGGACTGAGATTCTTCAGGTAAGAGAATTCCTGAAACCCCCTGCCATTCCGGTCAACCCCGCTCACGACCACCGGCCAGGTCACACTAAAGCGCCGCGCCCGTCTCAGGCTATTCGCCTGAAGGGCTAGCTTCGGATTACGGTTCTTGGCTTGTTCTGTCATTTGCATCACAGTTGCTACCTTCTTTCTAGTGAAAAGAAAAAAGCTACAAATATTCCTTGATGCTTGAATAATCGAGGCGATTTCGGTAAGCTTGCGACCGTTCGACACAAGGTGGACGGTCAAGCCAACAACTTTATCATCCATCTTCGTCGCATCAATCCCCAAATTAAGCAGGAGTAGCGCAATGGCAACGAAAGCCCTCACCGCTGTTGCCCCGCGCGCGCGACGCCCCATCGCGCCAGCGAGGAAAACCCATATACACGTTTGCGACTGGCGAGAATTACTGCTTCGCCAGGACGGTGAAGCCATCTGGCATCGCCTTTCAGCGCTCGTGCGGATGGTCTTGCCGGACCGCGCCAGCGACCACAACATGATCACCCAACAGGTCTTCCTCGACCTGATTTCCGGCCGGCACCTCAGTACCTATCTTGAGAAGAATTATTCGGGCGAGGAGATTCGTCAGCAGATCAAAGCGCTCATCGCCAGCGCCATACAGTAAGGCGATATCGAGTCCACGGAAATTGCTTACGACCGACTAAAAGCGCCGGGCTGCATGCAGCAGCCCGGCGCTTTTTAATCATTTACGCCTTCGAGCCATATCGGTCAGAAGGCAATCGCTCAGCTGATCAAGTCGCTTGTCGCCCCGCGCCCGAACATGCCGCTGGCTGAACCACTGCCGAAGTCGGAAAGTTGCAGCATCAGATTCTGGCGATTCGTTGCGTAGACCAGGCCATCGTTCATGGTGATGGTGCCTTCGCGAATCAACTGCTCAATCACGTCATCAAAGACCTGCATGCCGTCCAGGTTGCCGTCACGCATCGCGTCATAAAGGGATTTGCCTTCACGCTCGCCTTTCTCTACATAGTCGCGGGTGCGCGCCGTTGATTTAAGAATTTCGATTGCCGCCACACGCCCGTGATTGTCGGCGCGCGGGATGAGCCGCTGTGAGGCGATGAAGCGAAACGCGCCGGCGAGCCGCATTCGGATAATGTGCTCCTGGCTCTTGGGGAAGAGGCCGATCAAACGCTCGACCGTTTTCACAGCGTCCGTCGTATGCAACGTCGAAAGCACCAGATGGCCGGTTTCCGATGCTTCGAGCGCCACCTCGCAGGTTTCCAGATCGCGTATCTCGCCGACCAGGATCACCTTCGGCGCCTGCCGCAGCGCCGCGCGCAACGCATAAGCGAATGTCGAAGTATCCGAGTGCAGCTCGCGTTGATGCACGGTCGACTTCTTATGCCGGTGCATGAATTCGATTGGGTCTTCGATGGTGACGATATGGTAATACTTGCTGTCGTTGATGAGATCGATGATGGCCGCCAGCGACGAAGATTTCCCTGATCCCGTTGGTCCGGTCACCAGGACGATACCATTCTTTAATTCGGCCACCTCTTTTAGCACTTCCGGAAGATTCAATTGCTCGAAGGTCGGCACGATGTCCGGCACCACACGCATAACGATGGCGAACGTGCCGCGCTGCTTGAAGATGTTGACGCGAAAGCGCGACAACCCGGTGAGGCTGAAGGATAGGTCCGCCGAGCCATGATCTTCGAGAGTCTGTTCGGCAACTTTGTTGTTCCCGATGAGCGCCTTGGCGATACCGGCGGTGTGCGCCGGCGTCAGCTTCTCCATGCCGGGTATATTGATCGGTGTCAGCTTGCCGATGAGTTCGACTTGCGGCGGACGACCGGGGGAAAAAATCAGGTCTGATATCTTGTCCGATACCGAAAGCATCATTTGCACGACTTGCGAAAAATTGATCGTCGACATAGGGAGAGAATCCTTGCGCAGCTTTTCTTATAATGGCTGACAGCCCGGGGCCGTCTTCTGTAGTTGCGATCACCATTTGTCAAATGCAGGTTGGTCAGGTAGGGGCAGGCTGGCGGCGCACAGATTCAGTAAGCCAGCGTGTACACAGGGGAGTTTAATGCTGAATTCGCGCTTGTCAACAGTTCAACTTTACGGTCTATCCTACTCACTCATTCTGCCGAGCCAGTTGATGCAGACAGAGGGGCGTTTTCAAGCCTGATGGTTCCAGTAGCCTTTGTAGATTCACGGAAAATTCAGAGCTTCTGGATGCGCTCAAAGATGTAGAAAATCTGGCCCCTTGTCACACTGCCGATGTAACGCCACTTGTTATTAATGATGCCGCCGCGCTTGACGCCCCTGAGCGCCCGCGTCCCCTGCTCGATCAGTTCGTCCACTTCTGCTGCCGTGACGATATGCAGCTCGGGCACGACGTCTTCACCGCTTTCCTTGACGAGATTCAAGACAGCCTGGCGGTGAATGGCGATGCGGGACTTGGCGCGCTGGTATTGCGGACGCGAGATTTCATTATGGGCAATCTGGTACTCAAGCTCGTCATCTTCATGACGCATCAGCTCAAGAAATGATTTGACCTCAGGGCCGTAGTCGTTCGCCTCTTGCGCAACTCGCGTGGCTGGCAGGAGGAGTGGTAAAGACAACAAACCGACGAGCATGGCAATCCGAGTTGGTATCCAAATGATTCTGCCCATATCGCGTGTCAATAGAGGCCCGATTTGCGCCGGCGGTCAATCGCAATAGGCCGCGTCCAGAAGCTCGATGGGATGAATGACGGCGATCTGCATGTGATTCATCCGCGCGCCGGCGCTTATTTGCATGATACATCCCGGGTTCGCCGTCGCAACCGTATCGGCGCCGCTTTCGCGGATGGCCGCGAGCTTGTCCGCAAGAATTTCCTCGCTCAGCTCAGGGTGTTGCAGATTGTAGATGCCGGCGCCGCCGCAGCAGCTTTCCGAGCCCCTCAGCGGCACAAGCTCAAGGCCCGGTATCGCCTTCAGCAGATCAATCGGCGCTTGAGTGACACGCTGCGCGTGGTAGAGATGGCATGGCGCGTCATAGGTAATGCGCCGATTGATGGCGTGCGGCGGCTCGGAGATGCCCCGCCCGGCAAGGAATTCCGTAACGTCTTTCACCTTGCGACTGAAGCCGGCGGCCTTTTCGGCATACTCCGGGTCATCAGCGAGCAGCGCCCCATACTCTTTCATCGCCGCGCCGCAGCCGGCGGCGTTGACGATGACGCGCTCGCAGCCGCTCGCCAGAAAGGCGTCAATGTTTGCCCGCGCCAGTTGCCTTGCAGATTCCAACTGTCCGGCATGAGCGTGCAACGCGCCGCAGCACATCTGCCGGTCAACCTCGACGATCTCACAACCGTTGCGCGCCAGGACGCGCTCGGTGGCGCGATTGGTCGGGCCGAACAGACCTTCCATCACGCAGCCGCGCAGCACAGCGACTTTGAGCTGATCCTTCGCTCTCGCGACATTCCTCGTCGCCGCGGTTTCACTCGCAGATGTAGAAGCTCGACTCGCGGCTCGTCGTTCAGACCTGGTTAGCGGCGAGCGCGTCGCCAGCAACAACGCCAGCGCGAATCGCAAGCGCCCGCCGACCAGCCGTGTCTCGAACGCCATCTCGGCGAGGCCGCTGTCACGCAGGGCGCGCGTCAGTCTCATGCCTATGCGCAACAGCGCCGGGCGCATGAAGACTTGATTCAAGAAGAATCGCAAGAGCCGCTCGCTGAACCAGCCGCGCTGGGCTTTGGCGCTCGACACTTCGGCGCGCGCTGCTTCAAGCAAGTGGCCATACGGCACGCTCGACGGACAAGCCGATTCGCAGGCGCGACAGCCGAGGCAGAGATCGATATGCGAGATGAAGGATTCGGCGACATTCAAACGGCCTTCGACGACGCCGCGCATCAAGTAGACGCGCCCGCGTGGCGAGTCATTTTCATTACCCAGCGCGCGGTAAGTCGGACAGGCTTGTAGACAGAGCCCGCAATGCACACAGGTGAGCAGCCGGTCGTTGTTGGCTTCGAGCCGCGAGCCCAGAGGCGTTTGCGCTATGACTTGTTCGCTTGCCGTTTTCATCACCCTCGGTTCAGATACCCGCAACAAACCGGCCCGGATTTAAGGTTCCCCGCGGATCAAATTTTTCTTTGACGGCTTGCATCAGCCGCGCCGCCGTGCCGACTTCGCCCCAGGCATCTACCTGTCGCCTGACTTCGAGCGGCGCTTGCTCGATGAACAGCGTGCCGCCGAGTTGCTCAACCGCCGCGCGCCGCTGCTCGATCTTGATGATAAGGCCATCGGTCACGTCCGTGGCCTCGCGCACAATACCACTGCCGAAATCAGCCCGCAGCAACCCTCTGCTTTCATCTACTAAAACCTCGTACAGATCAACGGTCTTTGAAAGGGGGACGCTCATTCGCAAAACGACTTGCCCCGCGCGATCCATGTCATTGACTTTCTCCCAGAGCGCCACTTCGTCCGCGCCGCTAAAGTCGGCCATTCGATCTGCTTTGCCGGTCGCCTGCCGCAGCGCGTCCTCCTGAGCCTTCACGGCGGCTGCGTTATCGGCAAAGCGCAGCAGCAACTTTTCAGCGCCGGGCGTGAATAATACAACACAAGCGACCGGCTGCAACTGCATCCCGATGACCTGCCGGGCCAATCCGGTAAGCCGGCCCGAACGACTGGGCGTCACGACGACGGTGACGCACTGCTCAGGCTGCGGGCGCAGCTTGAAGGTCACTTCGGTAATTACCGCAAGCGTGCCATAGCTGCCAACATAAAGTTTATTCAAGTCATAGCCGGCGACGTTCTTGACGACGCGGCCGCCGGACTTGCTCGCGCGGCCATCGGCGTGCGCCAGCTTCAGGCCGATCACATAATCACGCGGCGTGCCGAAGCCGCAGCGCAAAGCGCCGCTCTGATTGCAGGCGACCACCGCGCCGACAGTTGCCGCGCTTGCGCCCGGCGGGTCGAGCGGCAGCCATAAACGATCACGGCTTATCGTCTCGTTCAACTCCTTGAGCGTTATGCCGGCTTCGACGGTGATGGTCAAATCCGGCGCGCTATAGTCAACGATGCGGCTCATGCGCTCAAGGCTCAACACGACATCGGCGCGACGCAAAGGGTTGCCGCACTCCAGCCATTGTCCCTGCCCTGCCGGGATCACCGCCGCATTCATCGAGGAACAGACGCGCAGACAATCGGCCACTTCCGCGGCATTCGCCGGCTTGACCAGAGCCGCCGGCGCGAGTCCACTAAGCCGCAGCGCCGGGTTCGCCGTCAGGTTGGCGCTGCCGACGATGGCCGCGAGCGCGGCGGCAAGCTCTGTTTGTGCTTTGCTCATGCGTTTGCTTCGGCGACAACGCGGCTCACCTTGATGTTTGAAGCCGGATCATTGGCCGCGGGGTGTCGTTTAACGGCAGTGCTTCGGCTTCTCTTTCAAGCGAGCCGGCGATAAACCTTTCAAGCTGGCAAGCGAATGCTTTCACGTCGAGCGACATAAAGTGCGCCGGCAGTTGTTCCAGTTTTTCAGATGCGCGCCTATACAACGTCCGCACGCCGTGCGTGTTGCCGCGTTGGTGATGATATAAGGCGACCGCTGCCTGAATCAGCATGTGATAAAACAATCGCGTGTCGCCCGCCGAGCGCAGCCAGATCGCCTCCCAGATTTCGTGCGCCTCGTAATAACGCTCGGCGTTGAAATGGGCGATGCCGTCCAGGTATTCGCGCGCATAGACACGCTCATGCTGGTCACCGAAAGCCGCGCCGGTTGTCTTGTCCGTGGCGTTGGCGGTCATCGTTTCAACTTTCGGGAGTAGCGCAAGGCGGTTAGGTTGCGCGAGTCAATGCGCAAGCTAACCGCCTTGCGCTACTCCCGACGCTGGCTCATCTCGTGCGAGGCGAGCCGCTTATGGCGAAAATCTTCCATGCCGAAGCCGCAGAAGCGACACGTCTTGGTCATCGGAATGACCTTGCCGGGATTGCACAGCCCTTGCGGGTTGAAGACGTCACGCACCGCCATCATGCGCTCCAGGTCGTCTTCTGAAAAGATCAGCCGCATCGATTCGATCTTGTCCATGCCGACGCCGTGCTCGCCGGTGATCGAGCCGCCGACGCCGACGCAGAGTTGCATGATCTCTTTTGATGCCTGCTCGACTCGCCGGCGCTCGTCCGCGTCACGGCCATCAAAGCTAATGTTCGGGTGCAGGTTGCCATCGCCCGCATGGAAGACGTTCGCCACCATCAGGTGATGGCGTTCGGCGATGCGATAGATTTCATCCAGCACTTCCGGCAGGCGCGAGCGCGGAATCACCGCGTCCTGCACCATCAAGTCGGCGGCGATGCGGCCCATTGCGCCGAACGCCCGCTTGCGCGCCGCCCAGAGCCTGGTTCGCTCAGCTTCATCTTTTGCGACGCGCACAGCCCGCGCTTGATTCCGCAAGCAAATCTCAACCGCTTGCGACGCCGACTGTTCAAGTCCCGCCGCCAGCCCATCCACTTCGATGATGAGCAGAGCCGCCACGTCTGTCGGAAAGCCGCCGGCGAAGATCGAATTCTCGATAGCTTCAATCGTCCGTCGGTCTATCATCTCAAGCGCGGCGGGCAGAATCCCCGCGGCAATGATCTCGCTGACGCTGCGGCTGGCATCGGTCACCGTCATGAACTCGGCCAACAGCGTCTTGACCGACTGCGGCAACCGCGTCAGCTTCAGCGTCGCCCGGGTGACGATACCGAACGTGCCTTCAGAGCCGACAAACACGCCGAGCAGATCATAGCCCGGCACGTCCACGCCGCCGCCGCCGAGCGTCACGGCCTCGCCATTCGGCAAAACGACTTCGACCGCAAGGACGTGATTGGTCGTCATGCCGTACTTCAAGCAATGCGGGCCGCCGGAGTTTTCGGCGATGTTGCCGCCGATGGTGCAGGCCATCTGGCTCGATGGGTCGGGCGCGTAATGGAAGCCGTGCGCGGCTGTGGCTTGCGACAATTGAACGTTGATGACGCCGGGCTCGACAACCGCAAGGCGGTTTTCATAATCGATCTTGAGAATGCGATTGAGCCGCGCCAGCTCGAAGATCACCGCGCCACTGAGCGACAGCGCGCCGCCCGATAGGCCGGTGCCGGCGCCACGCGGGGCAAACGGGATGCCGGCCTCGGCCAGCACCTTCACAGCGGCGGCGACTTCATCAGCATTTCGCGGGATGACGACAGCGGCGGGTGGTTGCTTGTGCAAGGTCAGCGCGTCGGCTTCATAGACCAGCAACTCATCCGCTTCCGTCAGGACGTTGCGCGCGCCGACGATGGCTTTGAGCCGCTCGACGACCGATGGCGGCAGCGCCTTCAGTTCATCATTCATCATTCCGCGTTTCCGATTTAGAGTGTGTCTGAGAAGGCCGCTCCGTTAGGAGCGCGATGTTTATCGTTGTAGGTAACAAAATGATCCGAGCTCCGTAGGAGCGTAATGTTGATATTGCGTCCCTACAGGGCTTGGATTCTATTTCTGCCTGCAACTATAAACATCGCGTCCCTACGGGACTTCTCAGACATCCCCTTAATATTTCGGCACGGTCGGGTCTACGTCGTCCGACCAGCGCAGGATGCCGCCGACGAGGTTCTTGACGCGGCGGAAACCGGCTTGCTTCAGGAAGTCCACGGCCATGCCACTTCGCACGCCGCTCTTGCAATGAACGACGATGTCGTCGGCGCTCGACAATTCATGCACGCGCTCCGGCAGCGTGCCGCGCGGGATCAGCCGCGATCCTGGTATGCGGGCGATGGCATACTCTTCCGGCTCGCGCACATCGATCAGCACGAAATCGTCGCCGCGCTCCATCCTGGCTTTCAGCTCGGCGGGAGTGATCTCGAATTCTTTGCCGACGCTGACTTCTTCGTGCGGGGTGACGCCGCAGAATTCCTGATAATCGATCAGCTCCGTGATCGTCGGATTGGTGCCGCAGATCGGGCAGTCAGGATTCTTGCGCAATTTCAGCTCGCGGAACTTCATCTTCAAAGCGTCGAACAGGACGAGCCTGCCGATCAGCGACTCGCCTTTGCCTAAGATCAACTTGACGGTTTCGATGGCTTGCATGACGCCGATGATGCCCGGCAGCACGCCCAGCACGCCGCCCTCGGCGCAGCTCGGCACCAGCCCCGGCGGCGGCGGCTCGGGGTAAAGGCAGCGATAGCACGGGCCTTCTTTCGCATAAAAGACCGTCGCCTGCCCTTCGAAGCGAAAGATCGAGCCGTACACATTCGGCTTGCCCAGCAGCACGCAGGCATCATTCACGAGATAGCGCGTCGGGAAATTATCCGTGCCGTCCACGACAATGTCATAATCGCGGAACAGGTCGAGCGCGTTCTCTGAACTCAGCGCCTCTTCATAAGTATCGACCTGCACAAAGGGGTTGATCTCGGCGATGCGCTCTTTAGCGGAATCGAGTTTCGGGCGACCGACATTGGCCGTCGAGTGAATGATCTGGCGCTGAAGGTTGGTGAAATCAACCACGTCGAAGTCAACGATTCCCATGCGGCCAACGCCCGCCGCCGCCAGATAAAGCGCCAGCGGCGAGCCGAGCCCGCCCGCGCCGATGCAGAGCACTTTTGCGGCCTTGAGCTTCTTCTGCCCTTCGAGCGCGACCTCTGGCATGATCAGGTGGCGGCTGTAGCGCAGGATTTCATCCTTATCTAACTCAACCGCATTCGCGGCGGCGTCTTCGATGACCGCCGCACCGCCGGCAATCGAAGGCACGATGCTCAGGGTGTCGCCGTCTTTCAACGTCGTCTCGCCTTTATCGAGATAGCGAATGTCTTCGTCGTTAACGTAGACGTTGACGAAATGGCGCAACTGGCCTTCGTCGTTATAAAGGTGTTTCTTGAGATTCGGATGCGTGGCGATCAGCGCGCCGAGCGCCTCGCCGACGGTGCCGGCTTCGACGGCCACGGATTCATTCCCTCCGGTGAAATTTCTCAGGGCGGTGGGGACATAGATGCTCACGGCCATAAGCGTCTCCTATTCTCCTTGTCTGTTCCTTTGCGCTCGCCTGCAAATTAGGATTTTAATCGGGACAGTAGAAAAAAGGAAACGGTGCGCTCAGTCCTCGACAATGATGGCTTCCGGCTCGAACTTTTCATAGTCCGGCTTGTTGAACGAGTTGAGCGCGGCGGCGCGTCCCTGCTCGATGGCGACGATCATATACGATTGATTGGCGAAGCAGGAATGATCGAAGTCATAGCCCGAAGGCTCTGCCGGGTGGTCGGGGTGCGAATGATAGTAACCGATGATTTGCAGCGCGCTGCTGGCGGCGTAAGCGTCGGCGCGCTTGTACTGCTCAGGGGTGATCCAGTAGCGATTGGCGTGCGATTCCTGTTTGCGGTAATCGCGCGCGGCTGCGGGAATGCCTTCGCCGAGGGTTTCGACGCTGCGGATCGATTCGGCCCACTCGTTCTCCGCCGGGTAGACTTCCGTGAGCAGATTCATATCACCGGCAATCGTGCCGAGCAGAAAGCCGCAGCATTCGTAAGGGTACGTGCGCTCGCCATGCTGTTTGATGGCGTCAAGCTGCGCGTTGGTCACTTTGATAGCCAAGCGGGTCCTTCCTTAGTATTAGCGTTCATCCCAGAAGCGTTCGCTCAGGTACTTGTCGGCACTGTCGGGAAAGACCGTGACGATGACGCCCGCATCCAGCTTATCCGCCACTTCGCGTGACGCGGCCAGCGCCGCCCCTGCCGAAACGCCGACCAGCAAGCCGGCTTCACGGCCCATTCGCCGCGCCAGCGCATGCGCCGTTTCGGTGCTGATTTCCAACTCGGCGTCGGCAATCGTCGCGTCATAAATGCCCGGCACGATGGCTGTCGCCATGTGCTTCAAGCCTTCGAGCCCGTGAAACGGCGAGTCGGGCTGAAACGAGACGCACTGAATCCGCGGATTCAATTCTTTCAAGCGGCGGCTGACGCCGACGAAGGTGCCGCTGGTGCCGAGGCCGGCGACAAAATGGGTGATGCGGCCTTCGGTCTGCTCCCAGATTTCCGGCGCCGTCGTTTCATAATGCGCTCGCCAGTTGGCCGGGTTGTTGTACTGATCGGGATAAAAATAGAGGTCAGGATTTTCGGCGTAGAGGCGGCGGGCTTCACGGATCGCGCCGTCCGAGCCTTCGAGCGGGCTGGTCAGAACCAGCTCGACGCCGTAAGTGCGAAGAATCTTCTTGCGCTCGTCGCTGGCGTTCTGCGGCAGGGCGAGCTTGACGCGGTAGCCGCGCGCCGCGCCAATCCAGCCATAGGCGATGCCTGTGTTGCCGCTGGTCGCATCGAGAATGATCTTGTCGGGCGTGAGTTGGCCCGTGCGCTCGCCTTCCAAAATCATTTTGAGCGCGGGCCGGTCTTTGACCGAGCCGCCGGGATTGAACCACTCGGCTTTCGCGTAAATCTCAACGCCCGAACGCCGGGCGAGCTTGCCGAGGCGAAGCAGCGGCGTGTTGCCGACCAATTCCCAGGGCTCAAGCGCCGCGCTCATCCGTCGCTTGATTGCTTCATCACTTCGCATATGGGCTTTTGCATCCATGAACTTGATTCGAGCATAGCGAGCAGAGGTAGGGAGTGACAAGTGATGGGAGAAGTATTCAGGAGTCAGGAGTCAGGAGTCAGAATGGAAGAGGAAGTCGGCTACCGCCGCCGCTTTTATTCTATCTTTTAGACTCCCTTCCTTATTCATTCTAACTTCTGACTCCTGACTCCTGACTTCTCTCCTCCCTTGTCACCCATGTCCCAGCCGCCGTGCGTCTTTGAGACAGTGCTGTATGAAATTCGTTGAGCGCGGAAAAATAGAGCGAATGCGGCTGCACAAAAATGGCTGTGATGGCGCGCATTTCATCGCCCAATCGCCCGGCTCTGGCGCGGTTGCCAATGTTCTTTAATCGGCATAGGGGTTGCTCACTAAACATAGAATCCCAACCAAAGGAGAGTAGAGCATGGCATATCGAGACCGCAGCACGAGCCTTAGCCGTGACGACTGGGAGCGCGATCAGCGCGATCAGCGCGATCAGCGCGAGCGCCAGCGTTATGGACGCGGCTATGGCGAAGATTATCGAGGCTACACGCGGGGCTACAACCTCAACCGCGAGCCGAACTATCGCACTGAATACGACGAAGGCTACACCGGCTATGGCCGCAACCCGGCTGTAGATAACTATGGGCGCGGCCAACAGAACCGCTGGTCGTCGAGCAACGCCGAGCGCTATGAGACGACGCGCGGTTACACGCAGGCCGGGCCGCAGCGCTCGCACTTGCGCTGCCGCGACATCATGACGCGCGGCGTTGCGACTTGCCGCCGCGACACGCCGATCAATGAAGTCGCCCTCTTGATGCGCGATCAGGACACAGGGGCAATCCCTGTGCTGGACGAAAACGGCAGGCTCTGCGGCATCGTCACCGACCGCGACCTGGTGGTGCGCGGCCTGACGGCGGACAAGCCCGAGCCCGAGGTGCGCGCCGAAGACTGCATGAGCGATGACGTTTATACCGCCAACCAGAATGAGCGAGTCGTCGAGGTCATCCGCGAGATGGGCGATCATCAGGTTCGTCGCATCCCTGTCGTGGATAGTCGTGACCGCCTGGTCGGCATCATCTCGACCGCAGACATCGCGGTGCAAACCAACAAAGACCGTGAGCTCGCCGGGGCGCTAGAGGAGATCAGCCAGCCGTCATCGTGGCTTGGTCGCCTGACGCACCTGTTTAACTGGTAGCCGTAACGCGAATCACATTGCAGGGGGAAACTATGAGCAGAAGCAAAACTGGGATGGATAGAGAGCAACGAAACGACACGCCGCAAAACACCAACGAACCGCGCACGGCGAGCCAGGACGAACGGGCCGCGGGCCGCGGCTACCCGACGGGCCGCGAGAGCTGGCGCGAATTCCCGCGCCGCTCCAACTCGCGCCGCGGGGACATGGACTTAGACCGCAGCGAAGACGACCGGCTGAATCTTGACAGTCCGCAATCGGCGCAGCCCGATCCTCGTTACCGCTCGCATGACATTCGCAGCAGCACCACCCGCGACTACCGCGACGTGGTGAGCGGGCGGGCCTGGACGCCGCGCCGCGACGAAGGGTATGAAGCAGGCCGCAACTACACCGAAGAAGGCTATGGCCGCCACAGCTACGACGACCTGGCCAGCGGGCGCGCCGACCACGAAGACTTCCCGCGCTATGGCCGCGACAACTTCCGTGGCTATGGCCGCGACAACTTCCCCGGCTATCGCCGCCACGAGCTGCCGCGCGGCAGTCAGAGCGACGATTACCGCGACAACTACCGCAATCACTTCCGCGACGACTATCGCGGCGAGCGGCGCGATTACGACGAGCCGTACAACCGGCAGGCGACCGGCGGGCGATATGAAGCGGAGATGGATTATCCGTACTCAAGCTATGACCGCGCCTTCACCGGCTCGACCGGCGGGTGGAATCGCATTGACGAACCAGACCGCCAGCGCGGCTATGGCGGCCCTCGCAGCCTACTGCGATGCAGCGAAGTCATGACGAAGAATGTCACGACCTGCGGTCCGGACACGGTCATCCGCGATGTTGCGGACATGATGGAAGACGAGAACGTCGGCTCGATTCCGGTAGTTGATAATGGGCGGCTGGCGGGCTTGATCACCGACCGTGACATCGTCTGCCGGGTGATCGGCGAAGGGCTCGACTCGCGCACGACCAAAGCGCACGAGGTGATGAGCGAAGACATCATCACCTGCACGCCGGACGATTCGGTGATTGATGCCATCCGCAAGATGGGCGAGCATCAGATTCGCCGCATCCCGGTCTGCGACTCCAATGGGCGGCTGCGCGGCATCATCTCGCTCGGCGACATCGCGCTTGAGGCCGAGCGCGACCGCGACCTCGCCACCGCGCTTGAACAGATTTCGCAGCCGACGCCGTTTCAATCGCGGCGCGTCTGAAGAGCAATGATGAATGAGAAATGATGAATGATGAATTGCCGGGGCTTTCTCCCTAATTCATCATTCATCATTCGTCGTTCATCATTTCCGCAATGAGGAAATGACCAATGGCTTTAGACCTTGATGGATTTCGCAAGCGACTCATTGAAGAGCGTGACCGTTTGAATCGAGAGATTCCGTCGGTCTCCGAGCTTGCCGAGCCGGCGTCGGACGACCGGCAGATCACCGCGGCGAATGCGCCGCTGATCGGCGAGATCAAAGACGTGCAGACCGACATGGCCGACCGCAAGACGCACAGGCTCCGCCAGGTGCAGGCCGCCCTGCAAAGCATGGACGATGGCACCTATGGCATTTGTGTGCGCTGCAACCAGCCGATAGACCCGCGCCGCCTGGAAGCCGACCCGGCGGCCATGACCTGCATGAGTTGTCTGAGCGCCGAAGAGCAGAACTTCGAAACCGCCACGATGTAAGCGCGGCCTTCGGTGCCGCGCTTTCTTCTATTGCCGCCCGCCGCGCAATTGAGACCCGGCTTCGCCCAATGAGCGATGGCGGTTGATGATCTACTCCTCTAGTTGTTAAGCTATCGAGCGTAATCTGTTTCGGGGGAGCTGCGCATGGTGCGCGGCTGAGAGTCCTGCGAAGGAGACCCCTTGAACCTGATGCGGATAATGCCGCCGAAGGAAGAAACTTGAAAAAGGTAACAGGCAAGAGCGACGCGGCGACGCGGCGACATGGCGACACCGGGATAGGCGCAGCAATGACGCTGTCCCCATGTCGCCGCGTCGCCGCGTCGCCGCGTCGCCGCGTCTTCCCTTCTTTGTGTTTCTGCTCGGCAACGAGGTGAAACATGAGCGATACGAACGACCAGTCCCATAACGCCAGCCGTTTTCAATTCCCCAACTCCACCCGCGTCTATGTCGAAGGCTCGCGCCCGGACCTGCGCGTGCCGCTGCGCGAGATCAAGCTGAATCTGACGCGCGGCGTGGGCGGCACCGTCGAAGAGAATCCGCCGGTGCGCGTCTATGACAGCAGCGGCCCGTGGGGCGACCCCGAGGCCCGGTGCAGTGTGCATGACGGATTGCCGGCGCTGCGCCGCCGCTGGGTCGTCGAGCGCGGCGATGTCGAAGAGTACGAGGGCCGCCAGGTGAAGCCCGAAGACGACGGCTACCTGACGGAAGGCGCGCGCGAATACGCTCGGCAGAACGAGCGCTTTGAAGCCTACCCCGGATTGCGCCGCCCGCCGCTGCGCGCCCGCTCTGGTCGCGCCGTCACGCAGATGCATTATGCGCGGCGCGGCGAGATCACGCCGGAGATGGAATTCATCGCGCTGCGCGAGAACCTGGGCCGCCAGGCCGCTTTCGAGGCGCAGCAGAAAGATCGCAGCGCCCTCAACTTTCAACATCAGGGCGAACCCTTTGGCGCGCGCCTGCCGAGAACGGTTACGCCGGAATTCGTGCGCCAGGAAGTCGCGCGCGGGCGGGCCATCATTCCGGCTAACATCAATCACCCCGAAAGCGAGCCGATGATCATCGGGCGCAATTTCCTGGTCAAGATCAACGCCAACATCGGCAACTCGGCGGTCGCCTCTTCGATTGAGGAAGAGGTCGAGAAGATGCGCTGGTCAATCAAGTGGGGCGCGGACACGGTGATGGACCTGTCAACGGGCCGCAACATTCACGAAACCCGCGAATGGATCATCCGCAACGCGCCGGTGCCCATCGGCACGGTACCGATCTATCAGGCGCTCGAAAAGGTCACAGGCAAAGCCGAAGAGCTGACCTGGGAAATCTATCGCGACACATTGATTGAGCAGGCCGAGCAGGGCGTCGATTACTTCACGATTCATGCCGGCGTGCGTTTGCCGCATATCCCGCTGACGGCCCGCCGGACAACCGGGATCGTCTCGCGCGGCGGCTCGATTATGGCGAAGTGGTGCCTGGCGCATCATCAGGAGAGTTTTCTCTACACCCACTTCCGCGAAATCTGCGAGATCATGCGCGCCTATGACGTGTCGTTCAGCTTAGGCGACGGCCTGCGTCCCGGCTCGATTGCCGACGCCAACGACGAAGCGCAGTTCGCCGAGCTGGAGACGCTGGGCGAGCTGACCCGGATCGCCTGGGAGATGGATTGTCAGGTGATGATCGAAGGGCCGGGCCACGTGCCGATGCATCTGATCAAAGAGAACGTAGATCGCCAGCTTGAGGTCTGCGGCGAAGCGCCTTTTTATACCCTCGGCCCGCTGGTGACCGACATCGCGCCGGGCTACGATCACATCACGTCAGCGATTGGCGCGGCAATGATCGGCTGGTTCGGCACGGCGATGCTCTGTTACGTGACGCCGAAGGAGCATCTCGGATTGCCTGATCGTCAGGACGTGAAAGATGGGGTGATCGCTTACAAGATTGCGGCGCACGCGGCGGACCTGGCGAAGGGCCATCCGGGCGCGCAGCTTCAAGACAATGCGCTATCGAAAGCGCGTTTCGAGTTCCGCTGGGAAGATCAATTCAACCTGGCGCTCGACCCGGAGCTGGCCCGCGAGTTCCACGACGAGACATTGCCGCAGGAAGGCGCGAAGCTGGCGCACTTCTGCTCGATGTGCGGCCCGCACTTCTGCTCGATGAAGATCACCCAGGAGGTGCGTGATTATGCGGCGCAAAAACAGGTGGACGAGATCGTCGCCTTAGAGTCGGGATTGCGCGAGAAGGCCGCAGAGTTCAAGCAGGCCGGCGCCGAGATTTACACCAAGGCTTGACGTTTGGAGCGCGGCGACTGGTCGCCGCTTTGGCCGGCGGTGACCTGTCACCGCTTTCTGCCTGAGAGGCTAAAGCAGCGCCGACCAGTCGCCGCTTGAGAAAGCGCCGACCAGTCGGCGCACTCCAAATCAAATGAACCAACTTCGCATCGTATCGCTGATTGCCAGCGCCACAGAGATTGTCTGCGCCCTCGGCTTTGAGCCTCAGCTCGTGGGCCGCTCGCACGAATGCGATTACCCGCCATCCGTCAAACGCCTGCCGCAATTGACCGCCCCGAAGTTCAACGTCGAAGGTACGAGCGACGCCATAGATCGCCAGGTCAAGGCGCTGGCCGAAGACGCCTTGAGCGTTTACCGCGTCGATGCCGAGGCGCTCGAACGCTTGCAGCCGACGCACATCATCACCCAGACGCAATGCGAGGTCTGCGCCGTCTCTCTGAAAGACGTTGAAGCGGCTATTTGCGAGATCGTCAGCACGCTGCCGCAGATTGTCTCGCTTGAGCCGAACGCGCTGGACAATGTGTGGCAAGACATTCATCGCGTCGCCGTGGCGCTGGACGCCGAAGCGCGCGGCAACAACTTGATCGCCAGCCTGCGGCAACGCATGGAATCGATCCGCGAGCGCACCCGTTCAATCGCTCACCGCCCGTCGGTCGCTTGCATCGAGTGGATCGAGCCGCTGATGGCTGCCGGCAACTGGATGCCTGAGATGGTCGAGATGGCCGGGGGGCGCAATCTCTTTGGCCAGTCGGGCAAGCATTCGCCGTGGATGACCTGGGACGAGCTGGTCGTCAAGAACCCGGAAGTCCTCTTCGTGTCGCCGTGCGGTTTTGACATTCCGCGCACAAGCGATGAGATGGGCTGGATGGTCAAGCGCGCCGAATGGCCGCAACTGCGCGCCGTGCAGTCGGGGCGCGTCTTTATCGCCGACGGCAATCAATACTTCCACAGACCGGGGCCGCGGCTCGCTGAATCCTTAGAGATTCTCGCGGAGATGCTGCATCCTGAGCTTTTTCATTTCGGGCACGAAGGCGCGGGCTGGATACGCTATGACGGTGGAGACATGCCAAATCCTGAGCCGTCGCCAGCCGTCAAGTAAGGTCTTTGGGGACGACGACGTGGCGCATGAGGCGAACGATCAGGCCGCGGCGTCGGTCTACGCGTGGGCGGTGCTTGGCCGGGTTGAAAGCGCCGTTCGGGCTGGGGATGATTGCCGATAAAAAGGCCGCCTGCTCGGCGCTCAACGCCGCCGCCGAAGTATTGAAGTAATGACGGGCGGCGGCTTCGGCTCCGTAAATGTCATCGCCCCATTCGATGACGTTGAGATAAATCTCCAGGATGCGCCGCTTGCCTAAGAACCATTCCATCTCTTTAGTGATCAACGCCTCGTGGAGCTTGCGCAGCGGATTCTTGGATGTCGAGAGAAAGAGGTTCTTGGCCAGTTGCTGACTGATCGTCGAAGCGCCGCGCTTAAACTTACCTTCATTCCAATCCTTTTCCATCGCGATGCGAATCTCTTCCCAGTCGAAGCCGGCGTGATCGAAGAAGCGCGAATCTTCGCCGGCCAGCACGGCGCGCACGAGGTTGGGCGAGATGCGGTCATAAGGCACCCAGGTCTGCGCGCGCTTCGGTTCTTCACCGGCGGCGCGGGCTTCGGCCATGCGCTGCGCCATGAGCGCCGTCACCTCAGGATTGTGCGAGCGATACCAGAAGACGCGCGATAGCACCCAGCCGTGATAGATCACCACCAGCGCCACAAGCGACAGCAGAATGATCTTCGCCCAGCGCCGCCATCGCGGCTTCTCGGCCTTTTCGACGACGATCATTTGAGCGCGAGCCGTCATGGGGATGATTATAGCAGGGGGATGCAAGCAGGGGCCTACGGCTTCCTGCCTCGCGTCCATAGATAATAAGCCGGGATGCCTGCGAGGATGATGACGGCGACCATCAGCGCGCCGCTCCATTCGTGCGGGGTGGGGTCGCCCGCCATCTTTGCCAGGTAATAGCGAATGTCAACGACCAGCGCGTTACCGATCAGCAGCATGACGGCCAGAATAAACAAGGCCGGCGTGACCGGATAGCCGAGCGTTTTGTAGGTGCGCGGCAAGTCCGGGCGCTTGCGCCTGAGCCGATAGACCGCCGCGACGCCGAGCGCATAAAACGGCCAGATGCCCAGCACAAAGGTGTCCGACAACTGCTCGAAGGTACGCACCATCACGAAGATGATTGCCAACGACGCCGCCAGAGAGATGGCCAGATACGGCGTCTTGAAGCGCGGATGAACCGTCGCGATCTTTTTAAAGAACAGGCCATCGTCGGCCATCGCAAAGAAGATGCGCGGCCCGGTCATCATCGAGCCGTTGAGCGTCCCGAACGCCGAAACCATCACCGCAATCGAGATCAACCGCACGCCCGTGTCGCCGATGATGCGATAGGCGACATCGGCGGCGACCAGCTTTGAATGAGCAATCTGGTTGATGTCGAGCAGGTGCAGGTAAGCCAGGTTAGCCAGCAAGTAGATCGCTATGACCGCCAGCGTGCCGAAGATCAGCGTGCGCGGCAAAAAACGTTCGGGCCGCTGCACTTCGCCGCTGACAAACGTCACGTCGGCCCAGCCGTCATAGACCCACAACAACGAAATAAAGGCCAGCCCGAACATCGGCAATGAAAAAGACGGGGCGGCGGCAGCTTCGGGCGCGGCGACCGGCGCAGGGTTGTGCGCGCCGATGGCGAACGCCGCAATAACCAGCAGGACAAGCGCTGTGTACTTCGCGGCGGTGGTCAGGTTTTGCACCAGCGCGCCCAGTCGCACGCCGACAATGTTAAAGACGGCGACCAGCAGAATCGCGCCGGCGGCGACGTAACGAATCATCTGCGGATCATCTTTGCCGAGCAGGCGCAGAAAGTATTCGGCGAAGACTGTCGAGATCGCTCCCAGCGCCGAGGCGCGAATCACGACCAGCTCGCCCCAGCCGAAGAGGAAGGCGGCCAGCCGTCCCCAGCCTTCGCGCAGGTAGACGAAGATGCCGCCGGTCTGCGGCAGCGCGGCGGCTAGCTCGGCTAGCGTCAAGGCCCCGCACAACGAAAAGAATCCGCCCAGTCCCCAGAGCAACAGGTAAAGCCCCTCAAAGGGGACTTTGGTCGCAATGCCGGCGGGCGTGCGAAAGATGCCCGTGCCGATGGTCGAGCCGATCAGCACGGCAATGGCGCTCAAGAGTCCGAGGCGGCGCGGCAATCGCGTGTGACCCGGCGAGCTTTCGGTGTCGCGGCGTGTTTCGCTTTCACTGGTCATGGATGAAGCGAGATTAGAGGGCGTTGCGATAATCGTCAAGGCAGGAGGTACAGATGACGCGACGGCAGCCACAGACTTCGCGGCACAGAAACCCGAGAATCAATTCGGCCATCGCCGGCGTGACGGCGACGCGCGCGGCAGCGCCTTCGATAGACTCGGTGGCCGCGAAAGCTTCAGCGACGGCGGCCCAGCGGTCGCGATAAAACAGCACGCCGCGCCACTTCATCGGCACGCGATGCGCGGCGATGTCGAGCGTCAACTCGTCGCCGCATAGCGGACAGGCGGTCACGGATTCTGCTAGCGCTTGGGCCATAGGCGAACGCTCAGAAAGATGACGACGATGCCGGCGAGCAACGTCGCCCCCATCAGGCTGACCGAAATGCCGTGCAGGGCGTTGAAGTCAACGCGCAGCGGGTCGGTCACCGCGAGGTCGTCAATCGGCCCGCTGAGCTGCGCCCGCAAGCTATGCATCTTTGCCGATACCCAGAAGCGCGACCCCAACACGAGCAGCGTCATCAACCCCAGCAAGATCACGCGTAAGACACGCGCTTTAGCTTCGCCCTCGCGCTTCGGCCAGACGAAAAGCTGAGAGAGCAACAGCAGCGGTCCGCAGACGAGGCCGATCCACTCGACTTTGGCAATCAGGCTATTGACTACCTGGCCCGCCAGCTCGCGCGTCGGCAGCACCGCAAAGACCGTCGGCGCAACCGCGAAGCTGAAGAAGAGCATCGCGCCGACCCAGATCGTGAGCAGGAGCGCTTCAAGGCCGGCAACAACCTGCTGGCCGGCACTGGCTCCTGGAGCCGGTTTCACGGTTTCAGAGTTTGCGATCTTGACCATAATAGAGGGGCGCGGGATTAGGAGGCAGTGAGCAGGAGGCAGTTCCCCAGTCCCGTAGGGACGCCATGTTTATAGTTACAGACGGCGTAAACCAGGAAGCTCCGTAGGAGCGGGATGTTGACATTTCGCTCCTACGGAGCTTACGGATCAAACCCGCACGATCACTATAAACATCCCGCTTCTGACGGAGCTTAGTGCCGCACTGCCACCTGCCTCCTACCTCCCAGCCCCCAGCCCCTAATCCCTAGTCCCCAGTTCCTACCGTTTCGCCTTCGGGTTTGTTCGAGAGGACTTCGCCGTCGGGAAGGATGATTTTTTGATGATCGGCGGTAACGATCTCGCCTTCGATGGTCACCTCTTCGCCCGAAGGCAGCGCGACCGGCAGGTTGTCGAGGAAGCGCTCGGCATCAATCGCCGCCATGCAGCCGGTTCCCGCCGCCGTCACCGCCTGGCGGTAGTAGGAATCCTGTGCATCGCCGCAGGCAAAGACACCGGGAATGTTGGTCGCCATCGTCCGCCCGTTGGTCTTCAGATAGCCGATCTCATCCATCTCTAGCTGGCCTTTGAAGACATCGGTGTTCGGCTGATGACCGATGGCAATAAAGACGCCTCCACAGGGGAAGATTCTTTCTTCGCCGGTCTCGACGTTGCGGATGCGCGCGCCGTTGACGCCGTCTTTCGGGTTGCCGAGAATTTCTTCGACCGTGTGGTTCCAGAGGAAATCGATCTTTGGATTCTTGAACGCCTTGTCCTGCATGATCTTCGAAGCGCGCAGATGATCGCGGCGATGAATAACCGTGACGTGCGACGCATAGCGCGTCAGGAAGGTCGCTTCTTCCATCGCCGTATCGCCGCCGCCGACAACGACAATCGGCTTGCCTTTGAAGAAGAAGCCGTCGCAGGTGGCGCAGGCCGACACGCCCAGGCCGCCGAGCCCGTGCGGTGCCGGCGCTTCGCCGGGAATGCCTAACCATTTGGCCGACGCGCCCGAAGCGATGATTAAAGTTTCGGCGCGGATCACATGCTCGTCGGTCGTCAGCGTGAAGGGGCGCTTGCTGAGATCCGCGTGCGTGACGTAAGCCGTCAGGAACTCTGTGCCGAAGCGCGCCGCCTGCTCGCGGAATTCCTGCATCAGCGCCGGCCCCATAATGCCTTTGGCAAAGCCGGGATAGTTTTCGACATCGGTAGTAATCATCAACTGGCCGCCCGGCTGCGGGCCTTCGACGACCAGCGGGTTGAGGTTCGCCCGCCCGCTATAAATCGCCGCCGTCAACCCGGCAGGCCCTGAGCCGATAATCACGACTTCGCGATGAATCAGTTGCTTTTCCATGCTCTTTCGCTTGCGTCCTTTCGTCCGTTCTGAAACCTGAATCTAGTATAGCTATGCCAAAGAAGGTGACAAGTGACGAGTGACAAGTGACAAGACGTAGTCACTTGTAGTATCCTGGCCCGCTTCAGCAGGCGCATTCCTTCTTGTCACTTGTCACTCGTCACTTGTCACTTGTCACTGCCGGGCGCGGCCTCTGACGAAATTGGTAAGCAGTCTGACGCCGAAGCCGGTCGCGCCTTTGGCCAGATAGGGCTTGACGCTTTCGGTCCACGCCGTGCCGGCGATGTCGAGGTGCGCCCAGGGGGTTTCGCCGGCGAAGTGCTTCAAGAACCATGCGGCGGTGATGGCGCCGGCGACGCGGTTGCCGATGTTGCGGATGTCGGCGATGTCGCTGCGGATCATGTCGCCGTATTCTTTGTCGAGCGGCATCGGCCACAGCCGCTCGCCCGACTGCTCGCCGGCGACGATCAACTCGTCAGCGAGGGATTGACGGTTGCTCATGACGGCGGCGCGATTTCCGCCGAGCGCGATCACACACGCGCCGGTCAGGGTCGCTACGTCAACCAGTGTGGTCGCTCCCTGCTGGATCGAATAAGTGATGGCGTCGGCAAGGATCAAGCGGCCTTCGGCATCGGTGTTAGCGACTTCGATAGTCTTGCCGCTCAGGCTGCGGACGACATCGCCGGGCTTAACGGCGCGGCCCGACGGCAAATTTTCTGAGGCCGGCACGACGCCGATAACCCGCACTCCTGGTTTCAGCCGGGCGATGGCTTGCATGGCGCCGATGACCGCCGCGCCGCCGCCCATGTCGTACTTCATCTCTTCCATATGCTCGGCGGGCTTGATCGAGATGCCGCCTGAATCAAAGGTGATGCCCTTGCCGACTAGCGCGATCAGTTCATCGGGAGCCGCGCCCGCCGGCTCATAGCGCATAACGATCAGCCGTGCAGGCTCCTGGCTGCCGCGCGACACGGCAAGCAGTGCGCCCATGCCGAGTTGCTTCATCTCGTCTTCGTCGAGCGCTTCAAAGCTCAAGCCTTCGCGCGCCGCCATCGCTTCGGCGCGATTGGCCAGCTCCGTAGGCGTCATGATGTTGCCCGGCTCGAAGCCGAGCGTGCGCGCGAAGTTGGTCGCTTCGGCCAGTGTCGTCGCCACCGCAATGGCCGGCTCGACGGCGGCAGCTTCGGGATGCTCTGTGACTAGATGCAGGGTTTCGATGGCACTGGTCGCGTCGTCTTTGGCGCGGTAGAGGTCGCCTTTGACCTCTCCGAGAATGACGCCTTCAACGACGGCGCGGACGTTCAGCTCATCGGTCATATTCTCTCTGAGCAGGAAAGCCGCCGTGCGCATGCCGCGCCCATCGAGCAGGCGGGTTGCGCCGCCCGCTACACGTTGCAACGCCAGCGTCGTTAGACGTTCGCGCCGGCCTGCGCCATAAAGCAGCAGGCGACGTGTCGAGAGATTGCCGGGCGTGTGCAGCAGCGTCCAGCGCCCAGACTTGCCGCTCATCTCACCGCTCTGAAAGACCGCTTCGAGCATGCCGCGCGTCAGGTGATCGAGCGAAGCGAGCGCCGGCGCGCCTTGCGGGTCGAGCGACGTTTCGCCTTCAAAAACCGGGACGATCAGCACATCGTCATTGATCTCGTTGAGACGGGTGTGGCTGGCGATAACTTTCATAGCGACTGGCCGTTTCCTCCGGTGTGGCGCAAGCTGTTAGCTTGCGCTCGGACTTGCGCAAGCTAACAGCTTGCGCCACAAACAAGCGCGGCACAAATCACAGCGCGTGGATGATGGCATCGGTGAACTCAATCGTCGTGGCGTTGCCGCCAAGGTCGCGTGTCAGGAACTGGCCTTCGGCGAGGATCTTGACGAGCGCCTGCTGAATGCGGTCGGCGGCTTCGCGCTCGCCGATGTGCTTGAGCATCAACACGGCGGTCTGAATTAACGCCGTCGGGTTGGCGATGCCGCGCCCGGCAATGTTCGGCGCCGAGCCATGCACGGCTTCAAAGACCGCGACCTCTTCGCCGATGTTGGCGCCAGGCACGATGCCGAGACCGCCGACCAGGCCCGCGCCTAGGTCAGACATGATGTCGCCGTAGAGGTTTTCGAGCAGCAGCACATCGAATTGATTCGGATCCATCACCATCTGCATGCAGGCGTTATCAACGATCAGGTCATTGGCTTCGATCTCAGGGTAATCCTTGGAGACTTCGCGGAAGCAGTTCAGGAAAAGGCCGTCGCTCATCTTCATGATGTTGGCCTTGTGAATCGCCGTCACCTTCTTGCGCCCTTCGCGGCGCGCGTATTCGAAAGCGAAGTGAGCGATGCGGCGCGAGGCCCGGTCGGTGATGATCTTCAGGCTCTCGACGACGCCCGGCACGACTTCGTGCTCAAGGCCGCTGTAGAGGTCTTCGGTGTTTTCGCGCACGACGATCAGGTCTACGTCTTCATAACGTGACTTGACGCCCTTGAGCGACTTGATGGGCCGCAGGTTGGCGTACAGATCGAGCGCCTTGCGTAGCCGCACGTTGGCGCTGACGAAGCCCGTGCCGACAGGCGTGATGACCGGGCCTTTCAGGGCGATCTTGTTGCGCCGGATCGATTCGATCAAATCCTGCGGCAGCGGGTCGCCGAACCGTGACAGCGCCTCTGCACCGACGACGAACGAATCCCATTCGAACTGCACACCGGCGGCGCGCATCACGGAGATGGCCGCGCCGGTGACCTCCGGGCCGATGCCATCGCCGGGAATGAGCGTGAGCTTGTGTTTATTCATCTAAGCGAGCCTCCGTACACTCGGGCCGCCACCGCCCAAGCAAGCTTCTAATCATACCGGAGGCCGTGGGCAGTTGCCAGTTGTCAGTTATCAGTTACCAGTCGCCAGCCAGAAGGCATCATTCCCAACTGACAACTGATAACTGACAACTGGCAACTGCTCACTGGCAACTGTCAGATGTTTGACAAAGCCGGCGCGGTTTTCTAGCCTAGGAGTGTTGAGGATGACGAGGGGAGCGACCGATGTACGAAGTGATGATCGAAGAAGAGTTCTCGGCGGCGCACGCGCTGCGCGGCTATCGCGGCAAGTGCGAAAATCTGCACGGCCATAACTGGAAGGTCGAAGTTTACGTGCGTGGCGAGCGCCTCGACGCGGTCGGCATGCTCGTGGACTTCAAAGAATTGAAAGCCGCGACGCGCCGCGTGATGCAATATCTGGATCATCAGAACCTCAACGAGCTGCGTCCGTTCGATGTCGAGCTGAACCCGTCGAGCGAGCACCTGGCGGGCTACATCCTGCACGAAGTCGGCGGACAGATCAACAACGAGCGCGTCAGGGTTTATAAAGTGCGCGTCTGGGAAACGCCCTCGACCTGCGCGACCTTTGAAGCGCATTCATAACCAGGCGCGAAACCGCGCCGGTGTGCAAAGTGCCCAACATTCCGCTCCTGAGGAAAGACCATGAAGAGAATGCTGTTCGTAATGGCCATAGTTTTGTTAACCGTCGGGGGGGTCTGGACGCCGACGCTTGCCGCCCCGACGACGGCAGACACCGGGGAGACTCGAAGCATGAGCGACACAGGCAATCAACAGGCTGAGGCTGCGAAAGCGGCTGTGGAAGCCAATCCCGCGGATGTGAAGAGCATGGATGCGATTCTCGCGGCGCTTTATGACGTGATTTCAGGGCCGGCGGGCAAGAAGCGCGACTGGGATCGTTTCCGCTCGCTGTTCGTGCCGGGCGCGCGCTTGATCCCGGCGGCCAAGCGGCAAGACGGAACGATAGAAGCGCGGGTGCTCGACCCGGAAGGTTACGTCTCGCGGTCGGCGCCTTTTCTGGAGAAGAATGGCTTCTACGAGCGCGAGATCGCTCGCAAGGTAGACAGCTTCGGCCACATCGCGCATGTCTTCAGCACGTATGATTCGCGCCACGAGGCGACGGATAAGACGCCGTTCGCGCGCGGCATCAACAGCATTCAGTTAATGAACGACGGCAAGCGCTGGTGGATCGTCACGGTCTATTGGGATTCCGAGCGCCCTGACAACCCGCTACCGCCGCAGTACCTGCCTTCCAGCAAATGACGGATCAGGCTGTCAGTTGAAGTCGCCTAGCTGGCAGCCTTCCTACCTCTCATGGCTTTCAACTACTTCTCAAGGTGAACTTCCTACAAAAATCCTGAAACGTTTTTAGCACACTTACCATTAGCAAATGGGAGTGCGAAAACCGTGATCCAATGAGCTGTTCGGGTTCGCAATTACAGTAAGGGACTGGGCGGTTCTCCTATTTTCTTAGATTTCGGAGAATGATTTAAGCAATTCTACCGAAGTCCTTTTGTAACCCGAGAGCCCGTTGACTTTTTCTGTCAGGCAAAATACACTCGCCGCCACCTCAGTTGCAGTCTGAGACCGGCGTTAGCATCTGACGTGTAAGACTCTTACTCTGAGCAAGTGAGTCTTGCACGGCCTATTAACATTAATTGATTCAAGAATGCGGAGATGCATCTCTGCGACTACTTGAATCATTGGAGGAAACTAAAATGCCAACACCAGGTGAAATTGCAGATAGAGCGGTTGCCATTGCTTGTGCGACAACATCAGGGTTCGTAAAGATCCAAAAACTCGACCCACTTATTGTCTCGCCTGCGGGCCTTAGTGAGTTGGCGTTTCAGGATGTAGGGATTGTAAACGATGCGCAGATCCAAGCATTCATAGATACGCTGGCTCATCTGCTCCCCGAACTAGCGGGAGGGATTATGCAGATTACTGCATCACCTAGCACCGTCATTGGAGATGTTGCAGACCTCCTTACAGACCTGATAGCCAAGCCCTAGTTTAGCGCTGCGGGCATTATGGCGAATGACCCTTGTGTTGCCCTTTGTGATGGACCAAGCGCCAAGGTCGCCGCCTCTATTGGATTCTACTGCCTGCCGAAGACCGCATACAGAAGGTAGAGCAGGTAAATTCTTAACCCCCAACTGCCGGTAACGAATGGTTACTGTGATGGAGACCTTATGATCCACCTGTCTAGACGGTTTCTGTTCTCAATCTTTCTGCTCAGTTTAGTGGCCTGTCTGTGCCACAACGCAGTGGCTCGACAAAAGGCGGGAGGCGTTAAGGATATTGAAGCGACTAAGGCGAGCTCGCATGGCATAGGTGTGGTACGAGTTTATGACCTGGAGAATGGCACAAAGGTGCTTAACGGTGTCGCCGTCCCTCTTTTTAGGCACGTCTTGGAGGTCTTCCTTACGGATCCCCAAGATACGGATAACACCGGTACGGCAGGATTTGTGAAGGATGATTTGAATCCATCAAATTTCACCATAAAGTACTTACCTAGTGGCAAGGTGGTACCACCTACCGCGATTGTCGCCAGCGAGACAAAGAATCGAGGTAACTTTCGGGGTCTAAAGCTTCTCCAAATCGGGTTAGATGCTGGGCCTGAGGCATTCGCGGATCCTGGCGATGATCAAGTTCAGGTCAGCTTCAATAAACTTCATCTCAAGGATGCGACTACGCATCAGCCCCTTGAAGTTGATGGCGCCACCGCAACTGGGACGATTATCAATGCAGGTAACATAGATCAGAGGATAAAACAGGACTATGAGGCGCTTAAGAACTCCGTCGCCCATGCCAAGACGGATGAGGAGAAAGATGTCTTTGCCGGTATCAATGTTGTGATCCCTTCAGGCGGGGGGGATTCACAAGGCAGTGCCGACATTAGTTTCAATAAAGACCTTCGTCCCGCGACTCTGGGCCAAGCCTCTCTATTCGACCACATCATACTTGGCTTCAAGCTTAACAAGGCTAGCGAGAACCTGAGCGACCCCAGGCATTTCGAAGTCGGAATTAACTTCCGAAAGAGTTTTCTGAATTTGGACCATACCGAATTAACCAATATAACTTCAGCGTTGGCGGGTTTGTCTAAGTCTGATTTTAGCGATTCAGCTTCAGGGGAGGCGGAACAGAAAGCGCTTGAGAGTATTGCTAATCTCCAAAAGAACTTTATCCGCGCCTACATCTGGGATAATGCCCTGAGGTTTGAAGGCGATGTCAGTGATCGCGGCATCAGCAATGTCAGCAACCTGCTTTGGGACACCCAGTTACAGGTCGCCACCGTCTCGCGCGCGTTCGCAGGCCAGACTGGCTTCTGGAATTTCCGATGGGTGCCTATCGGATTTGAAGTGGGCGGCAACCTCACCAACAACGACGACCCGACGCAGGAGAAACGTTCCCTGGCAAGGGCTAAGAGCGGCGGCGAGTTGAACCTGATCTTTAAGGCAGCCGACGCCAACGAGCCGATCAGCCGCGTCACGCTCACCGCTAAAGCGCTGGAGCGTTACCTCTTCAAGAAAGAGGCAACGCTTGACGAGATGACACAAAAAGTCATCATGACAGATAAAGGCAGCAAGTACTGGCTCCAAGCAGATCTTAAGGTTTCTACAGGAATCCGGGTAGGTGTAGGTAGAGTAGGATTCAAAGTCACCTTTCAGCGCGGATTCCTGCCCCCGGTCTATAACTTCGTCAAGACCTTCAAGTTCGGTGTGGTCTTTGAGACGAACGACGATGATAACTCAGGCAATATAAAAGTGCAGTAGGCCCTGAGACCTTTCTCGTTGCTGACATCTCACAGTGGAATTGGCCCACTTTGTTTCCGCTCGAAAAGTGGGGCGCGGACAAGTCTACTTCCGCGCCCCTGCCAGCGCGCAGGTCCAAGCAGGCCGCGTTCTTCACTACTGCTTTCTTCATCGCCAACGGAGCCTGTACATTATCAAAACGACGTGCGGCGGCAAGCTGGTTGATGAGCTGAAGAAGATGAGTAACTATTTCGCGACGCAAGACCTGAAAGGCAAGAAGAACATCGTTAAGGAATTCACCTTCGACCTGACCTAGCGCGATGCTTCAGTCGGATGTGGCGCAACCTGTTAGATGGCGCGAGTCCTGGCGCCATCTAACAGGTTGCTCTACTAGCGGCCCTTGAACTCCGGCTTGCGCTTCTCAATAAAAGCGCGCACGCCTTCTTCTTTGTCCGCGCTCGAAAAACAGAGCGCGAACAGATCCACTTCCGCGTCCAGCCCGGCGCGCATGTCCAGACGCCCGGCATTCTTCACCGCCGCCTTCGCCATCGCCAGCGCTACAGGGCTCATCTCGGCGATCTTGTTGGCCATCTCCATCGTCTTGGCCTCCAGCTCTTCGGGCGCGACGACCATATTCACCAGCCCGAGACGTTCGGCTTCATCGGCAGAAATCATGTCGCCGGTCAGGATCAGCTCCATCGCCTTGCCTTCGCCGACCAGCCGCGTCAGCCGTTGCGTGCCGCCGCCGCCGGGAATGATGCCAAGCTTGATTTCCGGCTGGCCGAACTTCGCCCTGGACGATGCGATGCGCAGGTCGCAGGCCAGCGCCAGCTCGCAGCCGCCGCCGAGCGCAAAGCCGTTGATCATGGCAATGACCGGCTTCGGAAAATCTTCGACGGCATCGAACGCCCGCCGCCCCTTCATCACGGCGCGCTGCGCCACCGCCGTCATGCCGGCGAATTCGTTGATGTCGGCGCCGGCGATGAAGGCTTTTTCGCCGGCGCCGGTAACGACGACGACGCGAACCTCATCATCTTTTTCCAGCTCATCGAGCGCCGCCAGAATCTCGTTGCGTGTCGGAATGTTCAGCGCATTCAGCTTGTCGGGCCGGTTGATCGTCAGCATCGCGACATGCCCGCGTTTCTCGATCAGTACGTTTTCAAAAGCCATTGTCGTTCATCCTCCGCTACTCGCCCTTGAACTGCGGCTTGCGCTTTTCGCGAAAAGCGCGAACCCCTTCGCGGTGATCATTAGATTTAATCAACACACTCTGCGCCAGGGCTTCCAGCATGCGACCCGTCGCAAAATCGCTCGTCACCGAATGCCATAACAGTCGCTTGGCCAGCCCCAATGCTTCGGGCGCGCGCGTCAGCAGATGCTCGGCCAGTTGCCGCGTGTGCGCCATCAGCTCGTCGTGCGGCACGACACGGTTGATCAGGCCGATGCGCTCGGCTTCACTGGCCGCGATCATCTCGCCGGTGAAGATCAATTCTTTCGCCCTGCCGTAGCCGATCAGCTTCACCAGCCGCGAACAACCGCCGGCGCCGGGAATCAAGCCGATGTTGTTTTCGCGAAAGCCGAAGCGCGCTTGATCCGACGCAATTCGCAGGTCACACGACAGGGTGATCTGCAAGCCGGCACCTGTGCAAGGCCCGTTGATGGCGGCAAGGACCGGTTTTTCGATCAGCTCAAGCTCGTCGAAGAATTGTGTCAGCCGGTGATTCTCGGCGCGAAACTGCGTCGTGCGCCAGTCGCGCTCGAAGTACTCCATGTCGCCGCCCGCCGAAAAAGCTCGGCCCGCGCCGGTGAATATAATCACGCCGATCTCTTCGTTCGTCTGAATCTCGTCGAACAGACGGGCGAAGTCTTCGCGCATCGCCTCGTTGATCGCATTCAGCCGGTCAGGCCGATTAAACGTGATCGTCGCGATGCGGTCTTTCAGCTCGAAGAGCAGGGTCTGGTAGTTCATAAGAGTGACAAGTGACAAGTGACAAGTGACAAGTGACAAGTGACAAGTGACAAGTGAGGGATACTCATCCCGTTCGCTCTTGTCACTTGTCACTTGTCACTTGTCATTGCTTTTTGTAGCGACGACCACCGATTTGGTTTCGCTGTAGAAGTCGAGCGCTTCGATGCCATGCTCTTTGCCATAGCCGCTCTGCTTGAAGCCGCCAAATGGCAGCTCGTCGTAAATGATCTGCGCCGAGTTGACCCAGGTGTAGCCGGCTTCGAGCCGCTCGGCGGCCCGCGTTGCGCGTGTCAAATCGTTCGTCCAGATCGAAGAACCAAGCCCGTAAATCGAGTCGTTGGCTTTGGCGAGGGCTTCATCGAGCGAGCCGACACGAAAGACCGGCAGCGCCGGGCCGAAGACCTCTTCAGTGGCAACGCGCGCATCTTCGGGCACGTCCGCAAGCAAGGTCGGCGCGTAGAAGTAACCGTTGTCGAAGCCTTCGCCGCGCAAACGGTCGCCGCCCACAAGCACGCGCGCGCCGCGCTCAACGGCGTCATTGACCTGCGCTTCGATCTCGTCGCGCTGCGACTGGCTGTGCAGCGGCCCGACCATCGTGCCTTCCGCAAGGCCGTTGCCGACGCGCAGCTTCTTGACGCGCGCCGCCAGCTTATCGATGAACGGGTCGGCAATCGCATCGAACAGGTAGAGCCGCTTGATGGCCAGACACGCCTGGCCGCAGTTGAAGAAGCGGCCCACCGCCGCCGCCTTCACTGCCTCATCCAGGTCGGCGTCATCACAGACGATCATCGGGTCCGAGCCGCCCAGCTCTAGCGTCACCCGCTTGATGGTCTGCGCCGCCGACGCCATCACTCGCCGCCCGACTTCCGTAGAGCCTGTGAAGCCGATCTTGCGAACTTTGTCGTTGGTGACGATCTCGTTGCCGACCACCGAGCCCGGCCCTGTGACGACGTTCATCACGCCTTTGGGCAGCCCGGCGTCGAGGAACAAGGCGACGACGCGCAGGTCGGTCAGCGGCGTCGTTTCAGCAGGCTTGATGACCATTGTGTTGCCGGCCAGCAGCGCCGGCCCGATCTTGTTGCCCATCAGCGACACGGGAAAGTTCCACGGCACGATGGCGCCGACGACGCCGAGCGGGCGCTTGATGATCAAGCCATACTTGTTCTCGTCAATCTGCGGAATGTAGCCGCCGCGAATGTTCTTGCCGAGCCCGGCGTAGTATTCGATGGTGTGGGCGAAGCGGCGGATTTCCAGCGTCGCTTCGCGCAACGGCTTGCCCTGCTCTCTGGTCAGCAACGTCGCGAGTTCTTTTTCGTTAGTGTGAAAGAGCCCAACGGCGCGGCGCAGCACATCGGCGCGTTTGGCCTGCGTCCATTCGCTCCACACCGCGAATGCCTCGTGAGCATTGTCTATCGCTTCGCGGGCATCTTCGGCGGTGCCGCGCGGCGCTTTGTCAACCGCCTCGCCGGTCGCCGGATTCATCACTTCGATATAATCGCCGCTGCGCGAGCCGACCCACTCGCCGCCAATTAACATTTGAGCCATAACCTCTCCAGGAATGACAAGTGACGAGTGACAAGTGACAAGAGCGGAACGAACGCCATACGACCGGCTTCTCACTCATCACTTTCTTCTTGTCTACTTGTTACTCGTCACTTGTCACTTATCTTGTAATCACCACGCCCTTGGGTTCGAGATAATAGTCGAGCGCCTCTGGACCATGCTCGCGCCCGAAGCCGCTGGCCTTGACGCCGCCAAACGGCAGCTCGTCGTAGCCGTAATGCAGCGAGTTCACCCAGACGTTGCCGGCCTCGATGCGGTCAATCGCCGTTTCGATGTTGTCCAGGTTCTTCGTCCAGATCGAGGAGCCCAGCCCATAAATAGACTGGTTCGCTTTTTCAATCGCCTCGTCGAGACTGCTGACGCGGAAGATCGGCAGCAACGGCCCAAAGGTTTCTTCGCGCACGGCACGCGCGTCATCCGGGACATCCGTCAAAATCGTCGGCAGGTAATAGTTGCCTTTGTCATACTGCGCGCCTTCGGGCCGCGCGCCGCCGAGCAGCACTTTCGCGCCGCGATCAATGGCGTCGTTGACCTGCGCTTCGATCTCGTCGCGCTGCGCCGCGGTGTGCAGGGGCCCCATGCGGATCTTCGGCTTCTCTGCCTTCGACATGCCGTCACCGACTTCATAGCGCGACACCTTGCCAATCAGACCATTGACGAACTCGTCGTACACCTTGTCGAAGACGAATAGCCGTTTGACCGCAAGACACGCCTGGCCGGCGTTCCAGAAGCGCCCGACCATCGCGCCGGTGATCGCTTTTTGAATGTCGGCGTCATCACAAACGATCATCGGGTCCGAGCCGCCCAGCTCTAGCGTCACCCGCTTGAAGTCGCCGCAGGCGACCTCTGCGACGTGCTTGCCGGTCGAGGATTCTCCGGTAAAGGCGATGCGCCGCACCTTCGAGTTGACCAGCAACTCTTCGCCGACGACGCCGCCCGGCCCCGTGATGACGTTCAGGACGCCCTTCGGAATGCCCGCCTGATTCATCAGCTCGATGATGCGGATCGTCGTCAGCGGCGTCGTCGAAGCGGGCTTGACGACGACTGTGTTTCCCGCCGCCAGCGCCGGGCCAACCTTCGTGCCCATCAGGGTGATCGGGAAATTCCACGGCACAATCGCGCCGCAAACGCCTACGGGACGGCGAATCACCATGCCATAGGCGTTCTTCGCCGGCAGCGGCACCTGCGCGCCGCGCACTTTCGAGGCGAGGCCGGCGTAGAACTCGATCCCGTGATGGAAGTGTTCCAGCTCGCCGCCGGCTTCCATAAACGGCTTGCCCTGCTCTTTGGTCAACAACTCGGCGAGGGCTTTGCGCTCGTCGTTAACCAGCTCAGCGGCTTTGAATAATAGCTTGGCGCGCTCTTCCGATGTCGTATGCGACCATTCCTCGAAAGCCGCCGCCGCGGCGTCAATGGCGCGGCGCGCATCGTCGGCGTTGCCCTTGGGCAGCGTGTCAACCACTTCGCCGTTAGCCGGATTGCGCACTTCATAAGTATCGCCGGCCAGCGCCTCGACCGACTCTCCCGCGATATACATCTTTGCCATATAATTCCCTCCGTTTGGGTGATGGGTGTTGGGTGTCAGGTGATAGTTGATGGGAAAGAGAGCCGCGTTGTCCGGCACCCATCACCTGACACCGATTACCCAACACCCGACACCCATCTCCTATTTCCCTTTAAACTGCGCCTGCCGTTTTTTGGTGTAGGCGTCGAGCCCTTCCTGAGCGTCTTCGCTCTCGAAAAGCTGTTGTAATAGCTCGCGCTCGAAGGCGAGCGCCTCGGCAAGCGGCAGCTCAAAGCCGGTCTGCACCGAGCGCTTGATGAGGCCGACCGCCTTGCTCGCCTTTGCCGGGGCGACAAACTGCCGCGCGTATTCGATCACTTTTTCGTTGAAGCCTTCTTCGTCAAAGACCTGGTTGACGAGTCCCGCCTGCTGGGCTTCATCAACCGAAAGCAGTTGCCCTGTGGCGAGAATTTCCATCGCGCGGCCTTTGCCAATCAGGCGCGGCAAGCGCTGTGTGCCGCCCATGCCGGGCAGCAGTCCGAGATTGATTTCCGGCAATCCAAGCTTGCCAGGGCCACGCTTGGCGACGCGGAGGTCGCAGGCCAGGGCGATCTCCAAACCGCCGCCGGTGGCGTGGCCATTGATGGCCGCGATTGTGAGCTTCTGCGTGTTCTCCAGACGCATCAGCGTTTCGTTGCCATGCAGGCTGAAGAAGTAGCGGAACTGCGGCGTCGCCGACAGCAGCATCTTGATATTGGCACCGGCGCAGAAGAACTTCTCGCCAGCGCCGCGAATGACGATGACATGCACGTCTTCGTCGAGGCGCGCTTCGAGAATGGCGTCGTCAAAGTCGCGCATCATCTCGTAGGTGTAAGTATTCGCCGGCGGGTCGTTCAGCTCGATGACGGCAATGCCATCTTCGACCGTGTAATTGATGAGCCGGTTCTCCATCGCTTCTCTGGTCATAGAATGATCTCCATACTGCGAACAGTGACCAACGGCCTGCGGCGGTCGTCGGCCATCGTTCATCGGTCGTTTTATTGCTGCCAGATGGAAACCGAGCGATCCAGATGCGATTCGCGCCCGGTTTCCAGTTGCTCCGTCTGAATCCTGTTGTTGCCCAGGAATCCTGACAAAAACAGCCGCGTGATGGTTTGCGACAGACCTGCCACATCGACATCCTTGCGCGGGCTGTACCAGTTATATATCCAGTTCATCATGCCGAAGAGCGAAAAGGTCGCCACGCGAATGTCTATGTCGTTGATGCGGTAGACACGGGCGATTTCGCCGAGCAGTTTCATGGCCAGGTCAACGTATTGCCGCTTCTTGTTGTTGACCTTCTTGAACAGCTCGCCGCTAATGGCGTTGGCTTCGTGCGACAGCACTTTCATTTCGTTCATGTTCTGCACGAAGTAGTTGAGATGATTCTCAATCAAGAGCTTCAACTGATGCACGGGATCATTGACGCCTTCCAACAGCCGCCGGCAATCGTCAAGCACCGTGCTGAAGCAGTAATCCTGGATGAGAAAGAGCAGCTCCTCTTTGCTTTTGAAATAGTAATAAAGGCCGGAAAGACTCATCTTCGTGGCGCGCGCGATGTCGCGGATCGAGGTCGAGTGGTAACCTTTTTCAGCAAAGATGGCCGCCGCCGTTTTAAGCACGAAGACGAGCCGTTGATCGTATTTGGACTGCGCTTCAGCAGGCATAGGCTATAGACTTTGCAGATCAATTCGAACGAACGTTCGATGATAGAAGCTGCAACCGGGGTTCGTCAAGCGGTGGCGGTCGGCGTGATTAACCGAGCAGGTCGGCGACTTTGAAGCTGAGCCCGGCAACGGTCGGCGAGTCCAGCGCCTTGCCGCGCTTCAGCCGCTGGACTTTCTGGTATTTGCCGTTGACCGGCTGGCTGTGAACTTCAATGAAGTCTTTGGGCAGGATCATTATCCAGGTTTCGGGAATGCCGGCGCGCGCGTAGAGCGGCAGCTTGACGCGGCAGTCGAAATTAACCGAAGTGTCGGCGACTTCTATAACTAGCAGCACGTCGGCGGGCGTTGGGTGCGCGCTGGAATAAAAATCCTTGCGCGGCTTGAGCAGGGCGATGTCCGGCTGTGGCTCTGAAAAATCATTCAGGCGAATGGGGCCTTGCACACGGACAATCACTTTGCCCTTGAAGACTCCATTCAAGACCGTATTCAGCCGGTCTACACACGCGGCATGACGGTTACCAATTGGACTCATTTCAATGACCTCCCCATCAATCAACTCTACGCGAGCATCCATGGGGAAGACACCTGCATCAGCCATGCGGTAATAGTCATCAACGTTGAAGTAATATCTTTGAGGCTGCACGGACATTTCTTTCACCTGATCCTTGCGACTCTTTTGTTTGTGCGTCTGTCTGCGGAGATCATACCACAATCCTGGCGCGCAAACATCAACAATCAGCCGGCGATTGTGGCGCGGAACCGCCGCAAGCGCAGGCTGTTGGTAACAACCGAGACGCTCGACAGCGACATCGCGGCGCTGGCGATGATCGGCGACAGCAGCCAGCCGGTCAGCGGGTAGAGCAGCCCCGCGGCAATGGGGATGCCGATGACGTTGTAGATGAACGCCCAGAAGAGATTCTGCTTGATCGTTCGCACCGTGGCGCGTGACAGCTTGATCGCCGTCACCACACCGCGCAGATCGCCGCCAATCAGTGTCACGTCCGCCGCTTCAATCGCTACGTCCGTGCCACTGCCGATGGCAATGCCGACATCGGCCTGCGCCAGTGCCGGCGCATCATTGATGCCGTCACCGACCATGCCGACAACTTTCTTCTCGGCTTGCAGACGCTTGATCTCGTCGGCCTTCGCGTCAGGCAAAACCTCCGCGAGCACGCGCGTGATGCCGACCTGGCGGGCGACGGCCTCGGCGGCGGCGTGGCTGTCGCCGGTCATCATCACCACCTCGATGCCCATCGCTTGCAGCGTGCTGATGACCGCTTGCGATTCCGGCTTGACCTGATCGGCTACGACAAGCAGGCCCGCAACCTTGCCATCAAGCGCCGCGAACATCGGCGTCTTGCCTTCAACCGCAAAGCGGGCGGCGCGACTCGCAAAGTCACCGAGCGCGACATGGCGCTCGCGCATGAGCCTGGCATTGCCGACCAGTACTTGATGATCATCAACCCGCGCCTCGACGCCGTGCCCGGCAATGGCGTTGAACGCGCGCGCTTCTGTGATCCGCACTCCGCGCTCAGTCGCGCCGCGCACGATGGCGGCGGCGATTGGGTGCTCGCTGACATTCTCAGCCGTCGCAACCAGGCGCAAGAGAGTTTGTTCGTCGAAGCCCTCCGCCACAGTCACATCGGTCAGCTCCGGCTTGCCACGAGTGATCGTGCCGGTCTTGTCGAGGACGATGGTTTGTAGCCGTTGTGCAGTCTCCAGACTCTCGCCGCCTTTGATGAGGACGCCGTTTTCCGCACCTCTTCCGGTCCCGACCATAATTGCCGTCGGCGTCGCCAATCCGAGAGCGCATGGGCAGGCGATGATCAGCACAGCCACGAACGCCTGCAAAGCCAGCGGCAGGCGTGTGTCAACAGGCGATGCCGCGAACCAGACGACGAACGTCGCGATGGCAATGGCGATGACCACCGGCGTGAAGACGCCGCTAATGCGGTCGGCCAATCGCGCAATTGGCGCCTTCGAGCCCTGCGCCTCCCGCACCATGCGGACAATCTGTTGCAGGACCGTATCCTTTCCTACCTTCGTCGCTCTGAATTTGAATGCGCCGCTCTTATTGATGGTCGCGCCGTAGACGGGGTCGCCCGCGCCTTTGTCAACCGGCAGACTTTCGCCGGTCAGCATGGATTCGTCTACCGCCGATTCGCCGTCGATGAGGACGCCGTCAACCGGAATCTTTTCGCCGGGCCGCACGATGATCGTCTCGCCGATGACAACGTCACCGATGGCAAGGTCTTGCTCGCGGCCCTCGCGTATGACGCGCGCCGTCTTCGCTTGCAATCCGGCCAGCTTGCGAATCGCCGCGCTCGTCTTCCCGCGGGCGCGCGCTTCGAGCAAGCGGCCGAGCAGGATCAAGGCGATGATGACGCCCGCTGCTTCAAAGTAAACCGGCGGTTTGGCCATCCCCGGCATTCCCGCGTGACCTGTGACAAAGAAGCCGGGCGCAACCGTCGCCGCCAGCGAATAGAGATAGGCCGCACCTGTGCCGACGGCGATCAGCGTGTTCATGTCTGCGAGCCGATGGCGAAATGCCGTCCACGCGCCGCGATAAAACGGCCAGCCGGAATAGAAGATCACCGGCGTCGTCAACGCCAGTTGCAGCCACTCGACGCCGGCAAAGTTCAGCGCCGCGATCCGGCCATGCGACATCGCTATCACCAGCACAGGCAGCGACAGCAAAGCGGCGACCGAGAATTTGCGCCGCGCGTCACGGTACTCTGCCTGGCGCGCAGCGGTTTCGGCATCCGTTTCAATGCCCGCTTCGGCTTCCAGGCCGGCGGCGCGATAGCCCGCACTTGCGACGGCGGTGACGAGGTTATGCAAGCCTGTCGCCTGCGGATCATATTCGACGGTGGCGCGCGCGGTCGCAAAGTTCACATTGGCGCGATGCACGCCTGTGGTCGCAGACAGACTCTGTTCGATGTGATGCGCGCAGGCGGCGCAGCTCATGCCGGTGATGGCCAGGTCAATTCGTTCAAGCTCAGCACGGGTTGACTCACGCTGACCGCTCGACGGCTGCTCGTCCGCCCGCAATGCGTCGCTATCCTTTGATTTTGATGGCGACAAGGCTACAGGCATTTGCGGCGCGCGACTCATCTTCAAGCCGCCAGCCTGCACGGCCGGCACAGGCATTCTTCGCGAGGCCGGATCGGCCTTCAGGTAACCTGTCGGGCCGGCATCGAACCGCGCTTTGCAGCCCGGCGCACAGAAGTAATAAGTTTTGCCTTCGTACTCCGAATGCGCGGCGGCGCGCTCAGGCGCGACCGTCATGCCGCACACCGGATCGATCACTTGAGTGGTCATCGCTTGCCTCGCTTCAGCACAGGTTTTTCGGGCAACGTATGCTTGATCGCGGTGCTTTCGATCAAGCCGCAGATGTGACCTTCGCGGTCGCCCGCCTGCTCCCACTCGTCGAGCGCCGCCGCCAGGTCTTTGCGATAACGACGCATCTGACGTATGCGCTCATCGATCTCGGCGAGCCGGGCGCGGACGATGTCGCGCACCTCTGCGCAGGGGCTTTCCCCCGCCTGCTTGTGGGTGATGATGCGGCTGATCTCGGCAAGCGAGAATCCCAGGACTTGCGCCCGCTTGATGAAGTCGAGCCGCTCCAGCACCTCTGCGCCGTAGAGGCGGTAGCCGCTCCCTGTGCGCGCGGGCCGCCCAAGCAGCCCCTGCTTTTCGTAAAAGCGCAGCGCCTCGATACCGATGCCGCTCAGCCGCGATACTTCGCCGATCTTCATTGCCGCCTTGAGCGGCGGCGTTTTTGCGCTGGTTGTCTTGATCGTTGCTTTCATCTTCTCGCTTCTCCCATTCTCATTATAGACCCTGTAGTCGAGTCCAGAGTCAAGGGTGTAATCCACTTTTTTTGGCGGCCACCGGCGGCTCGCGCGCCACGGGCGGCGGCTGCTAGGATAGTGGCTTATGACCAGGGACGTGATTATCGTCGGCGGCGGTGTCATCGGTTGCTCGATTGCCCTGCGGCTGGCTCGCGCAGGGCTGCAAGCCACGCTTATCGAGCGCGGGCGGACGGGATGCGAAGCGTCGCGCGCCGCCGCAGGCATGCTGTCGCCGCAGGCCGAAGCCGCCGAGCCCGGCCCTTTCCTCGATCTCTGTTTGCGCAGCCGCGCCCTCTACCCGGAGTTCGCTCGCCTTCTCGAAGCCCTCTCCGGCGTTGACATCGAATATCGCGACGAAGGCACGCTCTGTGTCGCGCTCACCGGCGAAGACCCGAATGAGATTGCTCGCTGGGCGTCCTGGCAGAAGAGCGCGGCACTGCCGCTTGAAGAATTAACCGCCGGCGATCTCGCCGCGCTTGAGCCGGCGGTCACGAAACTGGCCGCCAGAGCCGTTTACATCCCCGGCGATCATCAGGTCGAAAATCGCAGGCTGCTGGACGCGCTCGACACGGCGATGCGCCGCGCCGGCGTCGAAGTCGTCGAAGGCGTTGAGGTCAACCGACTGATCGTCGAAGGCGACAAGACAACAGGGGTCGTCTGTAATGGCGTGCCCGTGAAGGCCAGCGCCGTCGTCGTCGCCGCGGGAAGCTGGTCGAGCCGTTTGCTCGAACCCGTCGGCCTGCGCGTACGGGTCACCCCGGCGCGCGGTCAGATGCTCGCCGTGCGCGGCTCGGCAATGCCGATTCGCCACGTCCTGCATTCCAGCCATGTTTATCTGGTGCCGCGCAATGATGGCCGCATCGTCATTGGCGCGACCGTCGAATATGTCGGCTTCAACAAAGCCGTCACCGCCGGCGGCATTCGCGGCCTGCTCGACGCGGCCATCGAGCTGGTGCCCTCGCTCGCCGGTAGTGAAATCGTCGAGACCTGGGCGGGCTTCCGCCCCGACACCGAAGATCATTTGCCGGTGATCGGGCCGTGTGCGGTCGCTAACCTTTTTTTGGCGACCGGCCATTTCCGCAACGGTATCTTGCTTGCCCCTGTGACCGCCGAAATCATCGCCCACTGTCTCATCGGGCAGGAGGTCGCAGACGAGTTGCGACCGTTCAGCATAAATAGGTTTGACGAAAAGCCAATCGCTGGTAGCATACAGAGTGCAATCTCTAGCCCCTTTTGACGGATTGCCAGGAATTTTTTGAAGGGTCTCCCGTCATTCGTGAGCACTGCGGTCGAATCAATCGAAAGCCTGGAAAACGTCTGCCGAGAGCCGCGGCCGTTTCGCGCCGGCGTCGTCATCGTCAGCTATAATGCCAGGCAAAAGCTGCTGGCGTGCCTGGCGTCATTGCGCCACGCGCTGCCAACCGATTGTGATCTGGTCGTCGTCGACAACGCTTCAGTCGAAGGCAACGCCGACGCCATTGCCGAGCGCTTCCCCGACGTCAAGCTGATTCGCTCATCCGTCAACCTCGGCTTTGCCGGCGGCTGCAATCTCGGAGCGCGGCATACGCACAGCCGCGCGCTGGTTTTTTTGAATCCCGACACAGTGGTCGAACCGGGCTGGATCGAGGCGCTCGTCCGACCGCTTGAAGCCGACGACCGCACAGGGCTGACGACGGCGCGCATTCTCTTACTGAACGACCCGCAACGCCTGAACACTTGCGGCTGTAACATCCATCTGACGGGGCTGACGCTCTGTCGCGGCATGGGGCAGGCGCGTGACACTTACTTGCGGAGCGAGCCGGTCGGGGCCATTTCGGGAGCGGCCTTCGCAATTCGCGCCGAGCTGTTCGAGCGGCTCGGCGGCTTCGATGAAGAGATGTTCCTCTACCTCGAAGACACCGATTTATCCTGGCGCGCCCGGCTCAACGGCTGGCAGACCGTCTATGCGCCCGACAGCCTCGTGCTGCATGATTACGAGTTGCGCATCACGCCGCTGAAGGTTTTCTGGGAGGAGCGCAATCGTTACCTGATGCTCATCAAGAGCCTGCGCTGGCCGACGCTATTGCTTTTGTCGCCGGCCTATTTCGTGGCCGAGGTCATCACCTGGAGCTTCGTGTTGCTGAAAGACCGGCACAACATCGGTAACAAGCTGCGCGCTTACGGCTGGATGCTGAGGAACTGGCGTTTGATTCTCAGCAAGCGGCGCGCGACACAATCGCTGCGCCAGGTCCGCGACCGCGAGATGCTCCGCGGCACAGGGTTCGCCATCGATTTCGGACAGGCGTCGGGCGGGCTGGATGCCGCCGTGGCGCGGCTGGTCTTCAACCCGTTGTTTTATGTCATGCGACTGATGCTGCTCGCAGTCGTCTGGTGGTAACACGTCAATTCATGAAAAGCCTGGTCATCATTCCGGCCTATAACGAAGCCGAAAACATCGGCGCGGTGATCGCTGAAATCCGCGCCCTGCACGCGGCCATAGACATTATCGTCGTTGACGACGGCTCGGCAGACGCGACGGCGCGCGTGGCCGCGGCAGCCGGCGTAAAGGTGCTGCGCCTGCCGTTCAACCTCGGCTATGGCGCGGCGGTACAGACGGGGCTGCTCTACTCGGTCGAGAACGGTTATGACGTTTGCGTGTTGATTGACGGCGACGGCCAGCACGACCCGCAGTATATCCCGCAACTGCTTGAGCCGGTCGAGGCCGGTGAAGCAGACCTGGCGCTCGGCTCGCGCTTTCTCGGCAAGGCCGACTATGCGATTCCGCTCGGTCGCCGGCTCGGCATCTCGCTATTTCGCAAGCTGGCCTCGTGGTTCACGCGCCAGCAAATCACCGACCCGACCAGCGGCTTTCAAGCGATTCATCGCCGCCTGATGCGCTTCTTCGTCAACGACAACTACCCGCACGATTATCCCGACGCCGACACCCTGATTCGCCTTTACTTCGCGGGCTTTCGCATCAAGGAAGTGCCGGTGACGATCCGCCCGCGGCTGCGCGGTCAATCCATGCACAGCGGCGCGAAGACGCTCTATTACGTTTATAAAATGCTCTTCTCGATCTTCATCGCCCTGACACAGAAACGCATGCTTCAACAAGGAGAACGCCATGCCCTTAACCACCCGGATCATGATGGCCGTGGCGAGCCTGCTCGTGCTGCTGACGATCATTCAATTAGTACGACGTAAGCGGCTCGATGAAAAATATGCTTTCCTCTGGGTAGCCGCCGGGCTCGTCATGTTATTTGCGCCGCTGGCGACGCGCCCGCTCGACGCCCTGAGCATGGCGCTGGGGGTTCATAATCCCGGCTTCATCCTGATGCTTGCCTTCTTTGCGATTTGCCTGATCAACCTGCAATTCTCGGTTGTCCTGTCGCGCCTGAATAAGCATAATAAGCAACTCGCGCAACGGCTGGCGCTGCTCGAACAACAGCTCAATCAGCGCGCCGCCGATGGCGGCCCACAGCAATAACCGCCGTGGCGTCGAGGCGCAAAACTAGCGAATACCGATTCCGTCTATAGCGGTTCGCGATTGGCTGAAGCCTGGGAGCGCGGGCATCTTGCCCGCCGATCTTGTGCATACGCGGAGCGGCGGGCGGGACGCCCGCGCTCCCGGGTCGCACGCTTTCGCAAACCGCAATAAGCCAGGCCGATGATTGCCACCAGCGCAAGAGACATGGCAAGTTCGTCCTTCATGCGGGTTATCCGTAGACTCCGGCAGGCCGGGCCGCGTTCGCGGTTGTTGGCGGGCGTCTGGCTGCTGTTTGCTCTGCTGGTCGCCTGCGGCATTCACGGCTCATCAACCGGCGTCACCGCCGGCTGGTGGATGCCCGAAAAGCCCTACACCGGTTACCTGTTCGGTCTTTCGCCGCAAGCCGCACGCCGGTCGTCGGGCATGGACTTCGCAGGCCGGCAGACCTTCTTGATGGCGCAAGCGCGTCCGGTTCGCTGGGATGAACTGCTTATCTTCACTCCTTACGCCTTAAGCCAGTTGGCCCAGCGCCCGCGCTTCCCGGTCATCAACACCAGCATCGGCAACGGCCAAAACATGCTGGTCGTGCCGCACACACCGGTGTGGCACATCGTGACGCTGGCGCGGCCCGCAACCTGGGGCTATTTCTTCTTAGGGGCGCAGCGCGGCGTCGCCTGGTTCTGGTGGTTCGAAGTCTTCGGCTGCTTCACCGGGTTATTCCTATTGCTAGAGGTCGTTTTCAAAGGCGACTGGAAGCTGGCGGCGCTCGGGGCGCTCCTTTTCGGCAGTTCGTCTTACGTCATCTGCTGGTCGCAATGGCCGGCGCACGTCACCTGCTTCGCGGCGATTGCCTGCCTGTGCGCGTATCACCTGTGCGCGTCGAACAGTCGCCGCACACTCTTGATTTCCGCCGTGCTGCTGGGGTTGAGCCTGCCCGGCTTCGTCATGATTATGTATCCGCCCTGGCAAGTGGCGCTGGCTTATTTCAGCCTCCTGTTGTTCGCGGCGCTCTTCGTCCGCGACAAGCTGCATCGGGCGATCAAAGCGCACCTCCGCCTGCGCTGCGTCTGCCTTGCGCTCGCGGTGGGGCTGGCCGGCGGGCTGACGCTTCTATGGCTAGCCGCCTGCCTGCCTGACTTGAAAGTTATGGGCGACACGATTTACCCGGGGCGGCGCGTATCAACCGGCGGCGACTACTCTTTCGCCCTGCTCTTCAAAGGGTTTTATAACCTGTTCACCAACGACCAGGAGTTCCCGGCGTTGAAAAACTCAAGCGAGGCGGCATCGTTTTATTACCTGTTCCCCGCCGTGCTGCTGGCCCTGCCTTTGGTGCCGTCGCTCCGCCGCGGGCTCGACGCCGTCGGTTGGGCAATGATCGTCTACATCGCCGGGATGCTGTTCTTTCTGCTGGTCGGCCTGCCGGAAAGCGTAGCCCGAATTACCTTGATCAGTTACATACCGAGCTACCGCGCCGACCTGACCATCGGCCTCGCATCGATCATCCTGACGCTGCAAGCCGGCGCCATCCTGCGGCAGCCGCGAGCCGCCGGCGCGGGGAGATGGCGGCGGCGGATGGCCTTGATTGCCGGCGCCGGCTTCGCCCTGTTCTGCGTCGTCCACAGCCTCTACTTCCTGCGCCTCACCGGTAATTTTCCGACGCCGCCGTTGGCGCTATTCCTGGCCAGTTACCTGGGCGTCGCCGTCTACCGCCTGCTCGCCGGAAGGCTGTGCCAGTTCGCCGTGGGGATAGTCGTGCTGCAACTGGCGACCACCGTCCTTTTCAATCCGCTGTCAACAAATCTCGATCACCTTTACCATTCGGAGCTGGCGGCGGAAATCACGCGGATCAGCCGACAGCCCGGCGAGCGGCCATTCTGGATCGCCTACGGCGGCATTTACCCCGGCGTGCTAGTGCAAGTACTCGGCGGCCGGTCGCTGACCGGCGTGCAATGGCCGCCGCAACTCGACCTCTGGCGGGCGCTCGACCCGGAAGGGAAGAACGAAGCCTTCTATAACCGCTATGCCGAGGTCCATTTCGATTACACGCCCGACGACCACGAGGTGTCGTTCAGCAACCCCAACGAAGGGACGATGGGAGTCAAGGTTTCACCGACCAACCCCGCTCTGAAAGTCCTGGGCGCGCGCTACGTCCTGGCTATGGGCGACGCCCAGCAGGCGATGGAAAGCAGCCGGCTGAACTTGATTTATCGCTCGTCGTTCGACAACTTCTCGATTTACGAGATACCCTGACGGATTCAACGGCTAGAGCATACGGTACGTAAACCGATGAGCGTGTCCAAAACAGATTCGATCAACAAGCGGCCGGGGGTGCGCAACGTCGCCCGCCTGGTCAAACAAGCCAGCCCGCGCGCGCGGCTGCTGGCGGGCGTCTGGCTATTGTTTGTGCTGCTGGTCGCTTTCGGCATTCACGGCTCGTCTACGGGGCTGGCCGCCGAAAGCTGGATGCCGGAGAAGCCCTTCACCGGCTACCTCTTCGGGCTGTCGCCGCAGCTCGAACACGAGCTGCCGAAGGGCAGCGTTTACGGCCTGCAAACTTTGCTGCTGGCCAAAGCCCGCTTCTTTCGCTGGGACGAATGCTTCGTCGCCACGCCGTATGCGCTCTCGCAGTTGGCGCAGCAGCCGCGCTTCCCGGTCATCAATCCGAGCTTCGGCACCGGCCAGAACATGCTGATCGAACGGCACACGCCGGTCTGGCACGTCGCGACGCTGGCGCGGCCGGCGACCTGGGGCTATTTCTTCTTAGGGGCGCAGCGCGGGCTGGCGTGGTACTGGTGGTTTCAGCCGCTCGCCTGCTTCACTGCCCTCTTCCTGTTGCTGGAGGTCATCTTTAACGGAGACTGGAAACTGGCGGCCTTCGGCGCGCTGTTGTTCGGCACTTCAACGTTCGTCATCTGCTGGTCGCAGTGGCCGGCTTACTTCACCTTCTTCGCGGCGCTGGCCTGCCTGGCAACCTATCACCTGTGCCACACGGCGAGCCGCCGCACCATGCTCATCAGCGCCTTGCTGCTGGGGTTGAGCCTGCCCGGCTTCGTCATGACGATGTACCCGCCGTGGCAAGTGCCGCTGGCCTATCTCTTTCTCATTCTCTTTGCCGCCTTGTTCGTGCGTGATGGATTGCATCGCACGCTCAAGCCGATGTTGAGTTATCGGCTCCTCTTCTTGGCGCTGGCCGTGCTGCTCGCCGGCGGCTTGACGCTTTCGTGGCTCGTCAGTTGTTTGCCGGCGATCAAGCTGACCGCCAATACGGTCTATCCCGGCAAGCGATTGTCCGTCGGCGGCGACCTCTCTTTTGCCGAGCTGTTCCGCGGCGTCTATAACCTGATGTCCTCTTACACGAGGATCGGCGGGCTGAAGAATGAAAGCGAGGCGGCGTCATTTTACTACTTCTTCCCGGCGGTGCTGCTGGCCCTGCCGCTGTCGGCGCGGCTGCGCCGCGGGCTCGGCGTGGTCGGCTGGGCGCTGGTCGGCTACATCGTCGCCATGATCTTCTTCCTGCGCGTCGGCGTGCCGGCGTTTGTGGCTAAGGTTACGCTATTGAGCTACGTCCCCGGCAACCGCGCCGACCTGACGCTAGGGCTGGCTTCGATCATGTTGAGCCTGTACGCGCTCGCTATCCTGCGCAAAGAAGTGGGAGCGCCGGCGAGCCGTTTGGAGCGATGGATGCCGGTCGCCGCCGCCGTCGGCCTCAGTTTGCTCTGCGTCATTCACAGCCTCTTCTTGCTGCGCCTGACGGGCGACTTTCCGACGCCGCCGTTTGCCTTGCTGATGGCGTTTTTCCTGGGCATGACGGCTTACCTGCTGCTCGCCGGAAGGCAAAGGCAGTTCGCCCTGATGCTCCTGGCGCTGCAACTGGCGACTACCTGGCTGATCAACCCGCTGGCGACCAATCTCGATCACATCTACAACTCTGAGCTGGCCAAAGAGGTCACCCGCATCAACCGCCAATCGAGCGAGCGGCCCTTCTGGATCGCCTATGGCGGCGTTCATGCCGGCCAGTTAATCGCGGCGCTCGGCGGCAAAGCGATGACCGGCGTGCAATGGCCGCCGCGGCTCGACATCTGGCGGGCGCTCGATCCCGATGGCAAGAACGAAGCCACCTACAACCGTTATGCGGAAATCCAGTTCGACTATACGAACGACGACCGTCAGGTGGCATTCAGCAATCCGCAGGAAGGCACGCTGGTCGTTAAAGTCTCGCCGACCAACCCGACGCTCAAGGCGCTCGGCACGCGCTACGTTCTGCTGATGGGCGACGTGCAGAAACTGGTGGACACCAGCCGTCTGGGGCTGATTTATCGCTCATCGTTCGACAACTTCTCGATTTACGAGGTACCCTGATCGCTCAGCCGGCAATTCATCAAGAAGGATTCGATTCATGTCAGAGGCTCGCACCCACGATCCCGAAAGCAACGGCGGCGCCCGGCAGCCGAGAGCGCGGCGCATAACGGTTTATGTCGTCGGGCTGCTGGTGGCGCTGGCGCTCGGCGCCATTATCGTCGTGCCGTATTTCTTCTCGCACTCGGTGAGCTATGCCGGCAAAACGAACTACCAGATGATCCTGACGCATGACATGACGAACCACTACTTCTACATGAATCAGTTCCAGAAAGGCGTGCGCTCAGGGTCACTTTATCCGCGCTGGTTCGCCGACGCCAACAACGGCTATGGCATCGCGGTGGCTAACTATTATCCGCCGGGATTTTATTACGCGACGACACTGGTCAACGCCGTCTTTAATGACTGGCACACGACGCTGTTCGTGCTGATGACGCTGATGATGGCAGGCGCGGGGCTGGCGCTCTACGCCGTTTCGCGGCTGTTCTTTTCGCGTGTGGCGAGCGCGGCGGCGGCGGCGCTCTACGTTCTGTTGCCGTATCACTTGCTCGATCTTTACTGGCGCGGCGCGCTGCCGGAAATCTTCGGCTTCGTCTTCATGCCGCTGATCTTCTACTTCGTCTACAAGGCGGGAAGCCGTGGCGCGCTGCGCCACATCGCCGGGCTCGGATTGATGTATGGCCTGCACCTGGTGACCCACTTTCCCGTCGGCTTGATGTACTCTTACGCGCTGGCCTTTTATGCGCTGGTCTGGGCGCTGCGGGCGAGGGACTGGCGCATACTGGCGCGCATCGCCGCCGGGATGATTCTGGGGCTGGCCCTCAGCGCCATCTACTGGCTGCCGGCGGCGCTTGAAACCAACCTGGTCTTTGAATACACCCAGGAGATTTTCCCTTATCACGGCTCCTACATTCAGCCGATACCCAATGATGATCCGTTCAACGTGAGTATCATCTATTCGCTGAAGCTGACCGCGCTGCTGTTGCTCGCCGTCTGGCTGGTTGTTCGCCGCGCGCCGCAAGAGGCGGGCTGGGCCGGGGATGCTGTGACCGACTCGACAGGCGCGGCGCGCCGCTTACAGATCGGCCTGTGGATGGCGGTCTGCGGCGCCAGCCTATTTATGACGACGGCCTTCTCTTACGACATCGGGCGCTTGCTGCCGAAGCTGCAATTGGCCGTGCCGCCCTTCCGCTGGCTGGCCATCAGCACCATGTTCGGCGCGTTGCTAGCGGGCGCGGCCATCGAGCGATTGCGGCGCGGCGCGGGCCTAAATCCGCGCTTGCTTTTGGCGCTGCGCGTGGCATTCGGCCTTATCGTCGCTTTGAATCTATGGGTCAGCTTTCATAATGTGATCGGCGGCGCGCTTAAGAATCTCGCCTTCGCGCCGCCGCAGAATTACGTCGAATCGAGCATGACGCCGCGCGACGCCACGCACCCCGAGCAACTGCCCGACACGCCGCCGGTCGTCATCGAGCCACAGGGCGGCTCAAGTAATATTCTCACCTGGATGCCGGAGCATCGTGAAGTGCGCGTGCAGGTCGACCAGCCGAGCCGTGTGCGATTGAAGACTTACAACTTCCCCGGCTGGACCGCCCGCCTGGACGGCGCGCGCGTGCCGCTATCAAGCGACAGTGATGGCATTCAAGTCGTCGAGGTGCCGGCCGGCCAGCATGTCCTTGACTTGCGCTTTCAAAACACCGGGCCGCGATGGGCGGGAACGATAATCGCCCTGCTCAGCCTGATCGTCATCATCGGCCTTGCGGTGGCAGGCCGCGCGCCGTCGCACCAGGCAGCGCCCGATGTGAGCAGCGAGCCTGCGAGCCCGTCGCCGCCCGATAACGCCAGCGCCGTGAGCGCCGGACGGCGTATGCGTTATGCCGTCGTCGCCGGCGTCCTGTTGATCGCCCTGGTCATCATCATCGCGCTGACGATGCGCGCCAGCCGCAATCAAGCACCGGCCACTCGGCCAGCGCCCGAGCCGCGGCGCACCGCGATCACCGCAGGCTCCGAGGCCGTCTTATACATCGAAGGTCAAGAGTCGATCTTCGTAGCGGTTGACGAAGAAACCCTGCCGCAACTGATCGGCGCTTTTGCCGCCAGAGATAACGATAAAGTAGACAGCTTCATCCGCGCGGGCCGCGCCGTGCGCGTCGCCAATAACACACGGGTGCAGGTGCTTGAGGTGGCGGCGGGCAAGACGAAAGTGCGCCTCGCCGAAGGCGATCACGCCAATCTGACCGGCTGGGTCGTAGACCGGTGGCTGCGTTGACATGAGCAAAGCCGGCAGGATAGCATTTTTTCTTAGCTAAACAGCGGTCGCGGCCCTGTTCAATCCAATAAGCCATTATTTCGCGCACAGGTTTTTAATGAGTAAGAAGAAACGCACACGCCCGCAAGCCAGCCCGGAGATTGCCTCTCCGCCGCCGGCGGCGCGGCGGTCATTCAGCCCTTCGCACAGATGGATTCTCGGCCTCATCCTTGCCGGCACCTTTCTGGCCTTTGCTAACACCCTGGCCAACGGCTTCGCCTATGACGACACGACGCAGATTCTGCGCAACGATCAGATTCGCAGCTTTGCCAATCTGCCGACGGCGCTCACCAAAGAAGTCTGGTTCTGGCGCGTCAAGCAGGATCAAGACCCCAACAAAGATGCCGGGCCGACGACGCCATATTATCGCCCGCTGTTTACGGTTTACCTGATGGTCGGCTGGGCACTGTTCGGCACCTGGGCGCCGGGTTGGCACTTAATCAACGTGCTGATGCACCTGCTGGCGGTCTCTTTCCTTTTCCTGATCCTCAAGCGGATTACCGGCGACATCAAGCTGACGAGCATTGCGACGTTGCTCTTTGCCCTGCACCCTTTGCGCGTCGAGTCGGTCGCCTGGATATCAGGCGTCACCGATCTTTTCCTGGCGCTCTTCCTGCTGCCGTCGTTCTATCTCTACCTGCGCTACCGCGAGAACGGTAACAAGAATTATCTCGCCGGCTCGATCTTCCTTTTCCTGTTCGCGGCATTCTCGAAAGAGCCGGCGGTCGCCTTCCCGGCCTTCATCGCCGCTTATGAGTTGTTCATCGCCAAGCCGGAGCGCCCGCTGGCTCAACGCCTGCGCGCGGCAGTGTTTTTCCCGGCGTTGTTTTTGATGATGGCGCTCACCTACTTCGTCATGCGCTACAATGCGCTGGGCTTTGTCCTCAATGACCCGCAGTTCGTCTCCTACCCGCTGCACCAGGTGCTGCTGACGATTCCCATCGTCATCTGCAAGTACGTCGGGTTGCTGCTCTGGCCGATGAACCTGTCGATCTTTCACGACACGCCGATGGTGACGACCCCATTTAGCCCGCGTTTCCTGCTGCCGTTGCTCGGCGTCGCGGCGCTTGTGTATGGCGGGTGGCGACTCTGGGGCCAGCCTGTGGCGCGCTTCGCCATCCTGTGGTTCGCTATCAACCTCTTACCGGTCTTGAATCTGAGCGCCTTCGGCACAGACTTCCTGGTGCAAGAGCGTTACGTCTACATCCCGTCGGTCGGCTTTACCTTGCTGCTGGCGATGGCGCTGGTGCGCATTCCGACAGGGCAGCGGGCGAAGCGTCTGGTGACGCGCGCGGCGCTCGCGCTGGCGATGACGCCGGTCGTTTATGGGCTTTCAAGTCTGTTCGTAGCCAGCGGGTTCGCGCTTGACGACGCGCCGGCGACGCGAACCGGCCTTAGCATCGCCATCACGCTGCTGGTCGCAGCCGGGCTGGCCTTCGTACCGGCCGAGAGATGGCAAGCCACCAGGCGTTTGACGATACCAGGGCTGATTGTCGGCATACTGGCGCTGCAAATGGCGGGCAAGACCGCAGCGCAGAATGCATTCTGGAAAGATGACATGACCTTGTGGTCGCATAGCGCCGAAGTCGCCGACGATCAGGCGATGGCGCATTTTGTGCTGGGCCACAAATACATCGACCGTCAGCAGATGGACAAAGCCGTCGAAGAGCTTGAGAAGTTCATGACCCTGCGCCAGAACAACACCATCGTGTTAAACAACCTGGCGGCGGCGCACCTGCTGCGCTACGAAGAAGAATATACCTTTGACCGCTCGCACGCCGACCGCGGCCACATTGACCGCGCCATCGCCCTGTGCGACGCCGGCCTCGCCCTAAACCCGGCGGTCTCGACACAGGCATCGATGTACGATCTGCTGGGCAAAGCCTATTCCTACGAGACGCCGCTGAAGAACCTCGACCGCTCGATCTATTTCTTCCAGACCAGCCTGCGCCTGGAACCTGAGAATCCCATCTTCAGCGTCCACCTCGGCACGGCCTATTTCAAACAACAGAAGCTCGACGCCGCCCAGGAATACCTGACGCGGGCGCTTCAGCAGACCAGCGAGATTCCAGACCTCTACAAAGTGCTTGCCGCCGTCTACCAGCTTAAGGGGCAGTTGCAGGAAGCCATCCAGTATTACGACCTCTACCTGAAGAAGACGCCCAACGCCGTTGATGCCGCGACGATCACTCAACAGGTGAAAGACCTGCGCGCCCAGTTGAACCCGCAGAGTTAGAGCGAATTGCATTTGGGTTTGCCAAGTAGCGCAAGGCGGTTAGCTTGCGCGAGTCAAGGCGCAAGCTAACCGCCTTGCGCTACATCCAAATGAAAACCGCTATAGGGGCCGGGGGCCGGGAAAAATAATAGGTCACCAGCGAGCATAAAAAAGGCAGCGAGTTGGAGTCACTTCTTCCAACTCGCTGCCTTTTCTTAACCGGCCCCTGGCCCCCGGCCCCTACTTACTGGCTGTTGACTTCAAAGCGGCTTCCACGGCGGCTTTCAAGGCTTCGAGCGTGCGCTCGCGGATGCGCCTGCCGTTGATGAAGATGGTCGGCGTGCCGTTGATGCCGAGCTTTTCGCCTTCGCGCAAGTCGCGCTGTACCTTCTCGTAGAATTTGCCGGAATCGAGCGCCTGATCGAAGCGGGCGCGGTCCAAGCCGACCTGCGTGGCGTACTCTTTCAGCTTCGGGACTTCGAGCGCCTCCTGATTCTTGAACAGGATGGCGGTGTACTCCCAGTACTTGCCCTGCTCGCGCGCCGCTTCGGCGGCCTCGGCGGCCTTCTCGGCGTTCTTGTGCATGTCGAGCGGGAAGTCACGCACCACCAGCCGCACGCGCTGGCCATACTCCTTGAGGAGGTCTTCGAGCACGGGCGCTGTTTTGCCACAGGTCGGACACTGGAAATCGGTGAACTCGACTATCGTCACCGCCGCGTCGGGATTGCCCTTCGTCGGCTGATCGTCGAGGGCGATCTTGAGCACGGGCGACTCAGGCGCTCGCAGGTAGCTTTCGACGGTCGCCGTCTTGCGCAGCGTCGCGGCGAAATCGGTTTCGGCCTTTTCGTACGCCTTACTTTGCAGGTATTGAATGATCTGCACCTTCAGCTCGTCGTAGGTGCCTTTCAGGTTCTTCTCGTTTTCTTTATAGAACTTCTCGGCATCAGCATCGGTCGGCGGCTTGACCTTGGCGCCGACTTCCTGGCGGTAGAGGTCTGTCGGCGAGCTGTTGCGTTTGCGGGCTTCCTGGTCAAGCAGAATGTCGTTGATGCGCGCCTCGAGCGCTGCCTTGCGCAACTCGTACATCTGATCCTGCACCACAAAGATGTAGGGCGCGAGCGCCGTCTCAACATCGCCGACGGTGATCGCTTCGCCGTTGATCGTCGCCAGCACGCGGGCGCGGTCGGCTTCGGTCGCGGGCGGCGTCGCCTGACCGACAATCTTCACCTGCGCCGTGGCGCGCAACTGCTCGGCAAGTTTCTTCGACAGGATGCGCATGCGCTCGGCGCGCAGGTAGGCGAGGATTTGCGGCTTCAGCTCATTGAAACTGCCTTGCAGCTTATCCGCGTTCTGCTGGTAGAAGCGTTGCGCTTCGGCGTCGGTCGGCTCGACGATCTTGCCCTCGACCTCGGTTTGCAGAATCTTCTCGGCGGTGACGCCGCGCTTCTTGGCTTCGATATCGAGCAGGCGGGCGTTAATCAGCAGATCAACTTCGTTCTTGCGCGATTCGATAATCTGGTCTTGCAGGTCTTTTATCTTATCCTTGATCGGCTCATCAATTTCCTGAACGGTGACTTTGATGCCGTTGACGATGGCGGCGCGGCCTTCAGGGAGCTTGACATCACAGCCGCAGTCTTCGTCTTTCTTAGCTGGCGGCGCCGGATTCTGAGTCTGCGGCGCGGGAATCTGCGCGTAGACCGTGCCGGCGCAGACGAAGGCCGTAGCCATTAACCATGAGAGAACGCGTTTCATTATTTCCTCCGATTGAGTATGCGATAAAGGCTGGCGGCACGTCGCCGACTGCCAACAGGTATTATTCAGCATCCGCGGCCCGGCTGACAACCCGCGATCACTTGCGGTTCTTGAGCATGGCAACGATTTCTTTATTGCCCTTGTCTTCCGCATAGGTCAACGCGCTTCGGCCCCCGATGTCTTTGACGCTCGGGTCGGCGCCGGCGTCGAGGAGGATTTTGACGATCTCGGTTTGACCGACGAGCGCCGCCTGCATCAGCGCCGTGTAATTGCCGGTCGTCTTGGCGTTGACGTCTGCGCCCCTGGCAAGCAGCAACTGGACGACCTCTTTGTTGCCCATGCCGGCGGCATTCATCAACGGCGTGACGCCGGTTTCGCTGGCGGCGTTGACATTAGCGCCGCTATCGATCAACTGGCGCACCGCATCGGTGTTGCCGGCGTTGATCTCGCGCAGCAGCGGCGGCGTGCTGTCGCCAGGCGCCGGGGTGGCCGCCGCGTTAACCGGCGGCTGATTGGCCGCCACGGTGTTCTGATTGTTCTGCCCCGGCTTCGCGCAGCCGGCAAGCAGTCCCAGGGCAATGAACGGAATGATTATTCGCAAGCGTCGCATCGCACTTCTTTCTCCTTCGATTTAGTCTGATTGTTGCTTGCGGTCAATGTAACACACCTGGCGCGACGATGCTAAACGCACATGCAAAGAAACTGTAAAATCCGTTTCGGTGAATGGCTGCCGCCGGGATATAATAGGCGACCGCAACACGCCGTCTCGGCGAATTCAGCAACACAGGCGAGGAAACCGCAATGGACTTGAACCTTTCTCCGCAGGAGCAGCAGTTCCGCGACGAATTCCGCGACTGGCTCGCCAGTAACCGGCCCGATGGTTGGGAAGACCACGCGCGGCGCGGCGAAGGCTCGCGCGAGCGCTTCGACTTTTTGCGCGCCTGGCAAAAGAAGATGTTTGAAGCCGGCTGGGTGGGCATTCACTGGCCGAAAGCCTATGGCGGGCGCGGCGCGACGCTCGTCGAGCAGACCATCTTCATCGAAGAGATGGCCCGCCAGAACGCGCCGCCCTTGATTAACGTGCTGGGGCTTTCGCTGCTCGGCCCGACCTTGATCGCTTACGGCAACGAGGCGCAGAAGCAACGTTATCTCGCCAACATCCTGAGCGCCGACGAAATCTGGTGTCAGGGCTACTCAGAGCCGAACGCCGGCAGCGACCTGGCGGCGTTGCGCACCGAAGCGGTGCGCGATGGCGATCACTTCATCGTCAACGGTCAGAAGACATGGACGAGCTTTGGTCATTACGCCGACTGGTGCTTCGCCGTCGTGCGCACGGACCCCGAGGCCGCCAAGCACAAGGGGCTGACCTACGTGCTGATCGATATGCACGCGCCGGGCGTGTCCGTGCGACCGCTCAAGCAGATGACCGGCGACGCCGAGTTCAACGAAGTCTCGTTCCGCGACGTGCGCGTGCCGGTCGAAAACGTCGTCGGCAAGATTAACGAAGGCTGGAACATTGCCATCGCCACCTTGATGTTCGAGCGCGGCACGCTCGGCGCTAGCTTGCAAATCACCTTCAAGCGCCAGATCGAGCGGTTGATGGCTTTGTCAAAAGAGCTGTCGCACAATGGCCAGCCGGCAAGCCAGAATCCGGTCATTCGTCAAAAGCTGGCGCAGATGTATGCCGAGACCGAGATCTTCCGCCTGAACCAGATGCGCACGCTGACGCGCATGAGCAAGACCGGCGTGCCCGGCCCCGAAGGCTCGATTCAGAAAATTTTCTGGAGCGAGATGAATCAACGCATGCAGCAGGTGGCGATGGAGATGCTCGGCCCGTACGGCCAGTTGACCGACGCGAGCGACTATGCGATTGATCACGGCGAATGGGCGCACGGCTACTTGCGGGCGCGCGGCAACACCATCGAAGCCGGCACCAGCGAGATTCAGCGCAACATCATCGGCCACTTCGTGCTCGGCCTACCCAAGAGCTATTAAGAGTGACAAGTGACAAGTGACAAGTGACAAGACGTGGTCACTACGGTATCCTCGCCCGCTTCGTCAGGCGCAGCCGCTCTTGTCACTTGTCACTCGTCACTTGTCACTCTCTGAGGAGACTACATGGACTTTGATCTGAACGAGACGCAGAAGCTGTTCAAGTCGTCGGCGCGCGAGCTATTCGCGCAGGAGTGCCCGCCGGAAGCCGTGCGCGCCATGATCGAAAACGGGGTGCCGTATTCCGAGGCGCTCTGGCAAAAGCTCGTCGAGCAAGGGTGGACCGGCTTGATCTTTGACGAAGCCGACGGCGGCATGGGATTGGGCTACGTCGAGATGGCGGTGGCGTTCGAAGAGATGGGCCACGCCCTGGTGCCGGGCGCTTTTCTCTCGACCGTGGCGCTCGCCGGCTCGCTCGTCGCCAGGGCCGGCAACCCTTCGCAGCGCAATCAATACCTCAAAGCGATCTGCGAGGGCGAGGCGAAAGCCACCGTCGCGCTGCTTGAAGCCGCAGGCGACTGGAACCCTGACGCCGTGCAGTTACAGGCGAGCGAAACCGCGACCGGGTTGACGCTGAACGGCACGAAGCTCTTTGTCGCCGACGCCGGGGCCGTCAATACCATTATCACGGTGGCGCGCATCGGCTCTGATCTGGCGCTTGCAGTGGTGGCCGCTGACACGCCCGGCCTGGCGATCAAGCCGATGCCGGCCATAGACGCGACACGCCATCTGTACGAAGTCGCTTACAACAATGTCGAGGTCGCGGCGACTCAGGTTCTAGCGCGCGGCGAAGCGGCGCGTGCGGCAATCGAGCAGGCGCTCGATGTCGCCACCGTCGCGCTCGCCGCAGAGATGGTCGGCGGCATGCAGTGGCTGCTCGACGCGACGGTTGAGTACGCCAAGACGCGCAAGCAGTTCGGCAAGCCCATCGGCCAGTTCCAGGCGATTCAACATCACTGCGCCAATATGTTACTGCTCACGGAAAGCGCGCGCTCGGCGGTCTACTACGCCGCGTGGCAACTGGGCAATGACGCGGAACGAGCTCCCCTGGCCGTCTCCGTGGCAAAGACCTATACGAGCGATGCCTACCGCGAGGCCGGCAATCTCGGCATACAGGTACACGGCGGCATCGGCTTTACCTGGGACGAGCCGATGCATTTTTACTACAAACGGGCGAAGGCGTCCGAGCTGATGTTCGGCGACGCGGCCTATCACCGCGAGCGCATCGCCCGTCTGGTGATAGACGCCGCCGCACCGGTGAAGGCCGCGCACGGCAGCGGCGATTGACCGGATTATGGCGCACGCCATCTCCGAGCGATTCAACCTCGCGGAAGCCATCTGCCGGCGGCACGCCGACAGCGTCACCCGCGTCGCGCTGCTCGACGCGAAACCGTTGGCGGCGAACTGTTACACCTTTGGCGGGCTGGATTACCTGTCAGACAAGTTCGCTTCGACGCTCAGAGATTGCGGCATCACGGCAGGCGACGCGGTAGCGGTGAGCCTCGAACAATCGGCGGCGCTTGTGGTCGCAGAGCTTGGGGCGCTCAAGTGTGGCGCGGCGGTTGTGCCGCTGTCGCCGGCGCTTGACCTGAGCGACCTTGAAACGATAGTCAACGACAGCCGTGTGAACGCCTTGATTGCGCCGTTCGCGGATCGCGCCGCCTATGCCGCTCTTGCCGCCCGCGCTGACTCGATCACCACGCTCTTTCTCGCCGGCGATTCGCGCGAAGCCATCCATTACGAAGGCGCGGAACGCAGCTTCTGGCGCGATGTCTTTCTCGCCTCTTCGGACTTCATCCCGGTCTCGACTGAAGCCGACGCGCCGGCTTTCATCTTCTACCTGAATACAGGCGGCAGCACGCGCCGCGTCGTTCACAGTCACGCGGCGATGCTCGGACGACTCGCCGATTTTGAACGTCTGCACGATCAAGCGGTTGGCAAAGGCGATGCTCTGTGGTGCGGCGAGGATTGGGCGGCGGCTGACCTGCGGCGAGCCCTGATCTACCCGGCCTGGTGGCGTGGCTGTGCGGTCGTGACGCAATCGCCTAGCGGACTAACGGGCGAAAGCGCATTACGTTTATTTGAAGATTGTGACGTGACATCGGCCTTCTTGCATGAAGATTTGCTGGGCGGGTTGCTGCGCCTGGACGAGAGCGAGCGGGCAAGATTCAATTTAAAACTGCGGACGGTCATCGCGCGCGACGAAGCCGTCACCGGCGAGTTTGGCCAGCGCGTCAGAGAACGGCTTGGCGCACAGTTGGTCGGCATTTCATCGCAATCTGATCCGGGTTGACTGGTAAGCAGGAATTATCGGAGGGCTGGAGTCCGCGAGGAGATAGCGGATGTCAAGTGTTCAGTTGTGTGCCCTACGACTGAACACCTGACACCTCTTTGAACGCTCATCGAAGAGGCGGACTCTCTGAGCGTCGGCTCGACCGCAAGATAACCAAGCGGCGTGCCACAAGGCGATTGCGGATTGCGGATTGCGGATTGCGGATTTGCGGAGCCGTGCAATAGTCCATGATATATCGCTAAATGATGGTGAATAAAGTTATTGCCCTTGTCGCTGTCGGCTCGCCCAGGCCGGTCGCCTGACTAGCCGTTTAAAATCCGCAATCCGCAATCCGCAATCCGCAATTTGCCGGCTGTTCGTTTGCGGAATTGATTGTCGCGGAAGTGGGACGCGCCGCCCTGCCGGGCCTGGCGCGGGTTTCAATCGGGTGTAGCCTGGGAGCGCGGGCGTCTCGCCCGCTTGCTGCGCACATACGCAAGACTGGCGGGCAAGCGGCCCGCGCTCCCAGGCCATCAGCAATTGAATACCGCTCTAGGCTTCTTCGTTGGCGTTAGCCGCGCGCAGCAATCCATAACGGTAATAGCCGATGGCGTTCGAGAAGATCATCGATTCGACCTTTTCGGCGGAAGTGAAAATCTCTTTGATGCCGTCATAGATCATGTCGCCGGAGCCGCCTGCGACCAGCACTTTCTGTGGCCGCATCGGGCGCACGGTCATCGAGATGCGGTCGAGAATCTGCGGCAGGTGCTTCTGCATCACTTCGCGGCGCATGGCTTCCAGATCAACCGCCTCGCCGGTCGGCGTGATGTAAGGCGTCTTGCTGCGGATGTAGGACTCAATCGTGCTGCGCTCTAAGTAATCGTCGTAGCGCGCATCGATCTCGCGCTGCATGTCGTGATAAACGGCGTCGAGCGACGAGGGGATCGATTTCGAGGTGGTGTTGTTGTAGCCGCCGCTCGCGGCAACAATGTCAATCGTCTTTTCGCCGCCGTCAATGACCGCCGTTGACACCAGCCGCTCTTCAATCTTTTTGCCGTCGCGGTCGAGCGCATAGCTCAGGTAAGAGCCGTAGCCTTGCGGCAGGACCAGGATGTTGTCGAGCGTAAAGTCGATGGTGTGATCCACCTTGCCGTTGATGCGATAGAGGGTCACCTGGTGTTTGCCCTTGAGCTTTTCCTCAAGCGTTTGCCGCTGCGAAGCGTAGTAATTCACCGGCAGGCCGACGACCAGCGTGTCCGGCGCGGGCATCTGCTTCTCTTCCACGAAGCGAGCGATGCCGGCCAGCGTCAGCGCCGGGTTGTAATGCTTGGTGAACATATCACGGTCGGCAGTCATCTCGCCGCCGCGATTCAATCGCACCGCGGTTTCGCCGAAGTTGCGCACCTTGCCGGGGTAGAGGCTGAGCTCGGCGATGAAGTTCTCTTCCTTGGTGCCAAGAAAATCTTCGCCAAATTCGGCGGGGCCGATGACCGACGGAAAGATCAAAGTCTTGCGCGAGCCTTTGACCTCCGAATAAATTTTCGTAGCCGAATAGCCAGTGTCAACCGCAAGCACATTCATACGCGATGCTTTTCAAGGCCCCTTGCTGCGGCCTCGACGGACGCCTCCAACGCCCAGTCAACGAGGTAGTGTCGGATGTAGATTATCAGCCGACGCGCGGAAAACAGCAAACCGCCATCCGCGGGTCAAAGCCAATGCGGCATCGGCTGCCGGTGCGCGCCGTTGAGCAATCGGGGGTTCGCCTGGATTATAAGCCAACCGCCGCGCGAATGATAAGCCGGTTCGGAAAAACTCACTGCTCGTTCAAGCTCTTGTCGTACTCCAGGTGCTTGACGCGCAACTGATCCGCCGGGACGCCGGCGAGCGCTCGCGCCGTCGCGCCCGTCAGATAGAGCTTCAGGTAATCGCTGATGTGCGGCGTCGCCAGACCACGCTTGACGCGCAGATAATTCAAGAAGTCAGCTTCGTACCAATCGAAAATCTTTGACAGGTAGAGCGTCTGCGTCGCGGCGTCAACGCGCACGTTCGCCGGGTCGTTGATAAAGGCGCGCGCGCCCTCTTCAAGCTCCGCCTCCGTCGCCCGCTCGGCGATGGCTCTGGCCTTGAGCGGCGGGCAGCTCACCGCGCCACAGTTCAAGTAGAAATGGATGCGCGGGTCGAGAAAACGCTTGCGAATGATGTTGTGCTCCAGGTCGTTGAGCGTCAGTTGTCGCCCGCCTAGCCTAATCTCTTTGTTCTTGAACCAACCGAGCCTGGCCCACAGCGCGTGCTTATCGGGGTAAGCCTTCGCCGCATAGTAAAGCACATAGGCGTTGTAAGCCGTCAGGTAGTAGCGCTTGCTTTCATCGTCACCGGCGAAAAGCTCTGGACGGTTTTCAGGGCCCGTCGCCGCCAGTTGAGCGAGAAAGGCTTCGAGCGCCGCAAGCTCCTTTTTGAGGCCGGCATAATTGACTCGCCCGCGCCCGTCAACGTACTTCGCGACCAGCCGGTCGTATTCGGCATACGAGAACGGCGCGGCAGGCGTCTGTTCAATCAAAGCGGTCGGCAGGGTTTCGCTCATCGCCATCACCATCGTCGCCGTAAGCAGTAGCGCCGAGATTAAACCGGAAAATCGAGCCATCGTCTTCTCTGATTAATAGAGCGGTTGCAGCCGCGCGCCGGGGAAATAATGCGTCAGAATCTCGCCGTGCGCGTAGCCGCGGTCGGCCATCACCGCCGCGCCGATCTGGCACAGCCCAACCCCGTGACCCCAGCCCGCGCCGATCAACGTGAAGGCTTGCGGGAAATCATCCGCGCCCGCTTCGTCCTCGACCACAATCGCCGAGCTGTAGAGGTGCGAGCGCGACAGCGCCCGGCGAATCTCAAGCTCTTTGCCGATGACCAGCGTTTGCCGGTCGCCGGTGATCCGTAGCCGGATGATGCGCCCGGACTCGCCGCGCTCTATGGCTTCGAGCGATTGAAGGCGCCCGACGTCTACGCCAAGCCGCGACTCGATAATCTGTCGCAACTCGTCTGCCGTGTAGCGCACGCGCCAGCGATAAAAGTCGCTGGTCTCTTGATCAAAGCCCGGCAGGATGCGCGCCAGCAGTTCCTTTGATTGCGTGTTGCAAAAGGCCGGCGGCGCGTTGCGAATCCACGCCTCGGCACTCGCTTCGTCGGTGAGCGGCAGCGCATACACGCTGATGTCGTCCGCGCCGTCGTAAAGCGCCGCGAGGTACGGCACGTCGCGGTCTTCCCACCCCGCCCGATAAACTTCGGTCATGCCGCCGCAGCTTTTCGAGTAGCGCGTATCACACACCTCGTCACCCCAGACCATCGCTTTGCCACGCGTGTCGCGCACGGCGTTGAACGCTTCAGGCGAAAAGGCTTTCGAGATGCCCTGATACCGCTGGCAGTGATCGTCTGCGCAGACATCAAAATCGCTGTGATTCTGGCGTCCATACCAGCGAATGATCTCAAGCGGCACGCCCGCCGCGCCCCCGTCGGCATTGTGGCTTTGACCGGCGCCCGTCTGGTCATCAACAACGAGGTCGCTTGACTGCTTGCCGGCCTGGGCCAGTTGCGCCAGCAGCCAGCCACGCGACACGACCGCATGAGCGCGCAACGCCTCGGGCGGACAGGCTGCGCTCATCTCGGATGAGATGACGCTGACCAGATAGGCTTCGAGCGGCAATTCGTTGATGATCGTCAAGCCATCGTCGGTCGCCCTTATCAACAGCGCGCCCTGAAACTGCTGCGCCTCTTTGCGCTGCCAGTGGAAGTCTATGCCGATAGTCACGTCGTGAACGGTGACGCGGCTCGCATCGAAATCCACGGGCGACAGACGTAAGCTTTCGCCGCTGCGCGCCTGGATGTCTGACGCATCGCCGGTCAATGCAACCTTGCCGTCGTCGAGGCGCGCAACATAATCACCCGCGCCGAGCGCCTCGCCCGCACCTGTCACATAACTCCCGCCGAGCGTGATGCGCGCTTCGGTCGCCTTCGTCATCAAGCCGACGCGAATTTGCGGCTCTCGTTCAAACCCAATCACTGGCTTCCCTCCCCTCGGTCACATGTTCGAGAATCTCGTTCACTTGATCGTCACTGAAACTGACTTCGGCATAGATCGCTTCGATCTGCGCGCCGTCCAGGCGGGCGAAGTCTTCGCGGCGCGGCGTGACGATGACGCCGGCCATGTCAATCGCGCCGGGGCTGACGATCAACTGCGCCTCGCCTTCGGCAAAGAAGACCGCGGGGCGGTGCTTGGCGCGCGGAAACAGAAACGTCGTGAAGGTGCCGCGCTCATAGATGCAGACGATGTTCATCATCGGCTCTGTGTAACCATCAGGCCACGGCAGTTTGTCCCTGACGCGATAGAACCACGCGGCAACCTCTTCAGCGTTGTTGCCGCGCAGAACGATGACGCTGCGCCCGATGCCGGTCATGGTGAACAGCTCGAATTGATCGCGCGGCCCGGCTTCGCAAATTTCGCAGTGCGCCGGGTCGGCGGCAATCTCAGCCATCAAGTCGTCGGCTATCGGCAGCACTTCTCGCGCGCACGCCTGGAAGTGGAGATGGTCGGGAGCCGACGCGCCGCATTGCGGGCCGTTGTAGAGCGCGAAATAATCGGGCGCAAGGTCGGCGGCCAGCGCCAGCAACCGCTCGAAGTTGCCGGCAATCGTCTGCTCGATATGGCGGCGATGCACGACGGTTAGATGCTTGCTCATTATCGGAAATGGATTGCAAAAGAGCGCGAAGTCTTCGCCGTACGCAAGGCCCATCTCTTCCGGCGGCAGGTTCTCAACGCAGAGGAAGCACGGGCGCTTTTCAACCGATCCTTTATCCACCGCGGCGGCGGTCGAGCGAATGCGGTGCGGGTTATGTTGAATGAGGACTGTTGACGCCGCGACCGGCGCGCGCCGGGTTTCGACTTCGCTGAGCGCGGCGATGCCGCTGGCAAGCAGCGGCCACGTTGCCCGCTGCTGCTCAATCAACGCGTTTGCCCGCGCCGCCCAACCGCGGTCGCGCGGGTCTTTGAGATAAGCCGACAACTCGCGGTCGCCGACCATGCGGTCGTTCCAGGTCACCGTTGATTCATCCTCCGGCGCGCTTCGATCTCTACGGTGCGCAGATAGTCTTTGTAATAATCGTAACGGTTCGCCGTCGCGAGCGGCAGCGCCGCATCAGAGTTACCTTCCCATCGGCGCGCGAAGTAAAGCGACTCGTAGATGCGGCCAATCTCAAACTCGCGGCTGATGCGCAGGGCGGCGGCGTAGTCCTCGCCGTAGCTGACATTCGGCAGGCCAAACCGCCGCAGCAGCGGCACGTAGAAAGCCCGCGGCGCGCCCAGCCCGTTGATGCGCAGCGCGTTGTTGCGTCCGTTGTCGCGCGTCCATTCGCGGTGATCGATCAAGCCGGGCGGCATCTCCTCAAGCTCGAAATTGACGATGGTGTACGAGCCGATGACCATCGCGTAGCCGCCCGCATCGAAGGCGGCGACGATCTTCGCCAGGGTATACGGGTCGGCGTAGAGGTCATCGGAATCCAACTGCACGGCCACCTCGCCGCACTGCGCGCTAAAGACCGCTACGTTCCAGCAGCCGCCAATGCCGAGGTCGCGCCGCTCAGGAATCAGATGCACCAGGCGGTTGTCTTGGGCGGCAAGCTCGGCAAGTATCGGCGTCGTTCCGTCCGTCGAGTGGTTATCAACGACGATGACATTGAAGCCGAAGTCTGTTTGTTGTGAAAGGGCGCTGCGCACGGCTTCGGCAATCGTGCGCTCGCGGTTGCGCACAGGGATCACCACCGAAGCGCGCGCCGCAAAAGTTTCGTCGCTTGCCGGGCGCGGCTTGAATTCGGCTTGCAGATATGCGCCCAGGCGTTGCAAGTGGCGAGTGGCGATCTCTTCCATCTCGACCTGAAAGTCGCGCCGGCGCGGATCAACGTAGTCGAACTGCTTATCGCCGGTCTTGCGCAAGTCGTGGGGAACGCGCGTGTAAAGTGGCTCAGGGATGCGCAAAGGCTTCGATTCAAGCGAGAGTTTCAGGCGCAAGTCATAAAGGCCGCCCCATCGCCATTGCTCGTCAATCGCGCCGTGGCGGCTAAGGGCGTCGCGGGCCGCGTCCCTGGCGATCAAGACCACCGAGCCGAAATCGAAGCTGTCGCGGATGCTGCCGGTTTGATAATCGATCAACGGGTGATCGCTCAGACTGTCGCCCGCGGCGTCGCGGAAATCGGAATAGACGAAATTGCCGCCGGTGTCAGTGGCGACTTGCAGAAATCGCGCAATGGCGTGCTGCCCGAATTCGACCTCTTCGCCGGGCAAGACAATCAGCAGGTAATCGCCCGCCGCCGACTCGATCAGCTCGTTGATGCCGCGCCCGCTCAAGAAGTCGCCGGTGATAACACGCGATTTCGCGTCGGCAGGCGTTGAAGCGAGCGGCGCTTCGCGGGCAAAGTGGATGATCTCTGTGACGGCGGCGTGTGCGGCAAGCGACGCGCTAGCCGCCCGCGGGTCGCCATCGGCGCTCAAGACTGCGGTTATGGTTGGCATAGAGGTCTCAGCAGAATGATTCCAGACATTCGCTGCGCTTTCAAAAACTCGGCGAGCGGTTGATCGATGACTCGCCCGGCAGTGCGCGACGCGTGGCGCAGCCACACCTGATCGGCGCGCTTGATAATGAATCCCATGTGAAACACGTCGAGATTGCGCCGCGTCGAAGCGAACAGCGCAATGTCGCCGGTCTCGGCGATGCGGCGAATCGTGGCCATCGCTTGCTTTGGAAAAACGCGAAAGGTGACCGTCTTTGATGGCAATTGCTGAATGAGCGAGAGCCGCCGCGTGCGTGTGACGGCGCGCGGGCCGACCGTGATGTCCTTGACGATTCCCCGCCGCCGATTATGCTTCACCCAGTCCGCCATGTAGTGATTGCGGCTGCGCCAGTTTAGCTGACCATCGGCATAGCGCATCTCGCGTAAGGCATCGCTGAACTGACTTGCGGCGCGCGAGCCGGCGAGCGCCAGCACCGTTTCAACGTAGGTCACGCAGTCGAAGCCATCCAGGCGCGTCACCAGCGATTCAGCCACGTCCGGGCCACCGCCGAGCGGATTGCTCAGGTACGGCGCGTCAAGAAACTGCGCCGACAATCGCGCCAATCGTTCGTCCGGCCCGTCTGTGTCGCGGACGAGATTCAGCAATCGCCGGATTTCGGCAAGCGTCGGCGTGTCGGTTTTCCCAGTTCGTCGCAAGCGGATTCTCTTCGCGGCTATAACGTCACGTTCTGGTCGGCGAGCTGTTCTTGCGCGAGGCGCGTCATCACCTGCTTGATCGGCTCGCCTGTGCCGGTCAGCACAAAAGCATTCGCTTCCGCGGACCAGTCGAACTTGTAGCTCGAAACGCGCGCCGATACCCACAACTGGCGCACAGAGGAATTCGGGCTGACAATGAAGCGGCCCGGCTCGCCTTCTTCAAAAGTGATGCTTAGGATGCCGCCCTGCGCATCGACATCAAGGTCGCGGTCTTCGCCGAGCGCCGCGAAGGCTTCCTCAAGGTCGCGGATCGTCGTCTCGGCTTTCTCCTGAAATTCAGCATCGCTCAATCGGTCGCTCATCACGTTTTCCTTTGCGGCAAAATCGAAGGGCAATTATAAACCATCGCCGCGCCGTTGCGCCCGCCCTTTGCAGCGAGCCCGGCGCAGCGGTCGCGCCTGCTTGTCCGCCGCGCGCCGCGTCGGCTATATTAATCGGTTATTAATTTCAACCAGAAGGAGACTGTATGGAACGCACTTTAGTTTTAATCAAACCCGACGCGGTGCAGCGCGGCCTGATTGGCCGCATCCTGGCGCGCTTTGAAGACAAAGGCTTGAAAGTCGCCGGCATGAAATTCATGAAGCTCACGGACGCCTTGCTGAACGAGCATTATAGCCATCTGGCCGATAAGCCATTCTTTCCCGGCACCAAGCGATTCATGACACTGACGCCGGTGGTCGCCATCTGCATCGAAGGGCTCGATGCGGTCGAAACCGTGCGCCGGTCGTGCGGCATCACCAAAGCCCGCGAGGCCGCGCCCGGCACGATTCGCGGCGACTGGGCCATGAGCGTGCAGGCCAATCTGGTTCACGCATCGGATTCGCTCGAAACCGCGAAGGCTGAAGTGGCGCGCTTCTTCGAGGCGGCGGAACTTTTTGAGTACGACTCGGCGTTGACGCCGACCGTCTATTCCGAAGACGAGCTTGGATAGTCATCAAGAAATGAAAGAAAACCACAGAGGCACAGAGGCACAGAGGATACTCCGGGCTATCTCTGTGCCTCTGTGCCTCTGTGCCTCCGTGGTTAATCGCCCCTGATGTTCAAGCTAACCCTGCTACCTGATACGCTGGCGATCTGCCGCCTGTCACCTGATGCGGTAATTCCCGGTTGGGCCTTCGCGTCTAACTTCTACAGCATCACGCGCACGGCAGACGAGCTTTCCATTGTCTGTCATCAACGAGAGGTTCCCGACGACATTCAGAGTGAGGGGGATTGGCGAGGTTTGAAAGTTCATGGGCCGCTCGCCTTCTCGATGGTCGGCGTGATGGCGAGTCTAACCGCGCCGCTCGCCGCTGCCGGCATCAGCATCTTCGTCATCTCGACCTTCGACACCGATTACCTGTTGGTCAAGCAAGCGCATCTGGAATCGGCCATTGCCGCGCTCGCCGCTGCCGGTCATTCAATCATTCGCCCCGTTTAATTCCTTGGCGCGCTGTTGCATCTCGTAGAGCCTGGTCAACGCTTCGACCGGGCTCAACTCGTTGATGTCGAGCGCGGCAAGCTGGTCGAGCAAAGCGCGGTACGCCGGCGCGAGCGTTTCGGATGAACCGCCGCCGCGTTTTGCTTCGCTCGCCGCTTGATCGCGCTCGTTTAACAGCTCGCCGGCGCGGCGCAGCACAGGTTTTGGCAAGCCGGCAATCTGGGCGACGTAAATCCCAAAACTCTTTTCGGCGCGGCCCGCTTCCAGCCTGTGCAGATAGTGTACCTTGCCGCCGCGCTCGCGCACCGCGACGTGATAGTTGCGCACGCGCGGCAGGTAATCACTCACATCGGTCAGCTCGTGATAGTGGGTCGCAAACAATGTCTTCGCCTGAAGCCGCGGCTGATTGTGCAGATACTCGATCACCGCCCGCGCAATCGATAATCCGTCGGCGGTCGAGGTGCCGCGCCCGATCTCGTCAAGCAGGACGAGGCTGCGCGGCGTCGCGTGATGCAGGATGTGCGCGGTCTCGATCATCTCGATCATGAAGCTCGAGTGACCGCGCAACGTGTAATCGTTCAAGCCGATGCGCGTGAAGATGCGATCCAGCAACCCCAGCCGCGCCGACTGCGCCGGCACGAAGCTGCCGATCTGGCCGAGCAGACAGATCAACGCCACCTGCCGCAGATAAACCGACTTGCCGGCCATATTCGGCGCGGTGATTAACATGATCTGTGTGTCGTGGTTCGACAGCCGCGTATCGTTGGCGACAAACTCGCGCCCCTCTAACATCTGCTCAATCATCGGGTGGCGGCCCTTGATGATCGTCAGCTCGTCGTCTTCGGTCAGCTCTGGCCGCACATACTGGCGCTCGACGGCAAGCTCCGCAAGCGCCGTGAACAGGTCGAGCCGGCCGAGCGCCGCGCCGACACGGCTGATGCGGTCGTGGTGCCGGCTGATTTCGTCGCACGCCTGCCGGTACAGTGTCGTCTCCAGTTCGAGGATGCGCTCGCGGGCGTTAGCGATCAGCGATTCGTGCTCTTTCAGCTCAAGCGTAAAGAAACGCTCGGCATTCGTCAGCGTCTGCTTGCGCACATACTCCACCGGCACCAGTCGCAGGTTTGGCTTCGTGACTTCGATGTAATAACCGAAGACCTTGTTATAGCCAACCTTCAGCGAGCGGATGCCTGTGCGCTGGCGCTCGCGTTTCTCGAAGTCTGCGAGGAACGTCCGTCCCCCGCCGAGTATGGCGCGCAACTCGTCAAGCTCGCGCGAAAAGCCTGGGCGGATGATGCCGCCACGCTCAAAGTCGCTCGGCGGGCGGTCGCTGATCGCGCCTTCGATGAAGGCAATCACGTCGTCGCACTTTTCTAGCTGCGCAAAGTAATCCGCCGGCGCGCCGTCGCGTTCGAGCAACGCGCGAAGCTCGCCGACATGCTTGAGACTGTGCGCCAGGCTCAAGGTCTCGTAAGGCACGGCGAGGCGGCGGCGAATGCGACCAAGCAGGCGTTCGACATCAAGCACGTTTTCAAGCAGCGCCCGGCTGCGCTCGCGCGTCTGCCCGCGCTTGACGAACCATTCGACCGCATCCTGGCGAGCGCGCAGCTCATTAATCTCTAGCAGCGGGTGGCGCAGCCAGCGCCGCAGCAGGCGCCCGCCCATCGGCGTTTCGGTCAAGTCTATGGTCGCCACCAGCGAGCCGGTCGGCGCGCCGCCGGTGAAGTCCCAGCCCTGAAAGATTTCCAGGTTGCGCAAGGTCTGCGGGTCGAGCTGCATGAAGCTCGTGGCGCGATAGCTTTGCAAGTGAGTCAGATTACTGAGCGCGTCACCCTGCGTGTCGCGCAGGTAAGCGATGATCGCCCCCGCCGCCCGCGTCGCCGGTTTCGACTGTTCCGCGCCGAAGGCCGCAAGCGACGCGACGTCAAAGTGTTCAAGCAGAGCGCGGCGTGCCGCCGTGAAGGAAACCAGTGCTTCGTCGAGCCGTGTGATCGAGCGAATCTCAAGCGTCGGCAATTCGATGTCACGCGGCGCAATCAGCTCTGCCGGGGCGATGCGCTCAAGCTCGCTGATGGCCTGCTCGCGGTTCAGTTCCGTCATGCGAAACTCGCCGGTCGAGATGTCGGCATAAGCGATGCCGGCGAGGCGCTCATCAATGATGAAGGCGGCGAGATAATTGTTGGCGCGGCGTTCGAGCAATCCCGGCTCGATGATCGTGCCGGGCGTGATAATGCGCGTGACTTCGCGCTCGACCAGCCCCTTGCCCGGCGGCGTCACTTGATCGCAGACGGCGACCTTATAGCCGCGCTGAATGAGCTTGGCCAGATGGCTTTCGAGCGAGCGCACGGGAACGCCTGCAAGCGGATGGGCATTGCCTTTGCCGAACCATTTGCGGGTCAGCACGACGCCCAGCTCGCGGGCCAGCGTCTGCGCGTCTTCGTCAAAGGTCTCGTAGAAGTCGCCGATTTGAAACAGCAGGATCATGCCCGGATAGCGGCGCTTGATCTCCAGGTATTGTCGGCGCAGCGGCGTGCTCATAAGTGAAACAATCAGCGCGAGCGCATCAGGCCGCCCGCTGGCCTCTCGACAGCAGCAGCCAGATGGCGCTCAATAACAGGAAGAAAACGGCCCACACCCATAGGCGGTTGGCGATCATCGTCTGAAGATTGCGGAAGCAGATCAAGTCGGCCTCCGGCGCAACGCTGTGGTAGCGCACCAGCCAGCTTGTGCCCATTTCGCTCATCAGAGCAATGAAGAAGAAGGCGAAGAAATGCTTTTTCATAGTGGCCTCGCGTCACGGCTTGGCGGTGAGCTTTTCGAGCAAGGCGCGCTGCGCGTGCAGCGCCTCGTACAAACGCTGCAAGTCGCCGACGCCGATCACCGTGATGACTTCCCAGATTTCGTGAAACGAGCCGCTCAGCCGCTTGCCCGCAAAACGCGCCGAGCGTTCGTCGGCGACAATCAGAAACGGCAGCGAGCGCTGCGCGTCGTAGGCATGCTTCAAGCGCGTCAGGGCGCTATCGACGCTGCCGGCAATCTGCACTTCAAAGACGTGGCTGAGGCGCGGCGAGTTGGTCGAATCACGCCACACGACATCGTAATAATCGAACTCGGCCTCGGCATGACGGCCCAGCATCATGCCGATTTCGACAAGCATGGCTTGCGCGTCTTTGTGCGATAGCGTGCGCGCGGTTTCGCTCATCGCTTCGGCAGGCTGCGGGCGCATAGCTTCGGCCTCGACGCGCTGGCGGCCACGGGCTGTGATTGTCCAGCGCGTGCGCTCGCGCTTCAGCTCGCCTTTCTCTTCCAGCTCGCGCCCGGCGCGCTGGACGACGCGATTCCAGGCGTTGCGCCGCGACGGCGAGCGGCTCAATAGATCATCAGCGGTCAACTGCGGAAAGTAATGCACCAGCCGGTCGTAGAGGTAGCGCAACTGGTCGCTGCCGCCGGTGGCTTCTAGCTCCTGCAATATCGGCAGTTCTATCCTTGCGGCTTCAGGAAAGGGCATCGGCGTTGTCTTGGTAATTCAAGCTTCGTTCGCGCTGTATTGTAGTGGATGGTCCGCGCTCCTGACAACCGGCGTGCCGCGCCGGCACGACGCGGCGACGTCTTTCGACTTGATTTCTGGCCTTTAGCTGTAGATACTTGTGCGTGATTTGAACCAGTCGGCGCAGGCCGGGGCTCGGGAGTGTTACGCATCAAGCATCCGGCGCGTTCGCGGCTTTCAGGCGGGCGCGGCACAATAACAGCATAATCATAAATGCCGCCAGCGGCGGTCAACAGGAGTCCGATGACGAAAGCAGAGCTTGTAGAAGAAGTGGCGCGCGCTGCGGAGTTGAACAAGCGCGACGCGGAAGTGATTGTCGAAACGGTTTTTGATTCGATTATCGGGGCGCTGCACAAAGGCGAAAAGGTCGAATTGCGCGGCTTTGGCAGTTTCCGCACCCGCGAGCGCGGCCCGCGCCGTGGCCGCAACCCGAAGACCGGCGAGCCGGTTGATGTGCCAGCCAAGCGTGTCCCTTACTTTAAGCCAGGCAAAGAGCTGAAAGAATTCTTCACCGACTCGCCCGAGGCCGAAGGCGACAAGGCTGAAGATAGGGAGAGTCACGGTGTAACTGCCGAAGCGGCGACGGCGAGCGAGCCGGCAGCCGAAACCGGCAACGCCAGCACGGAAGCGACCGGCGGTTCGTCTTCTTCCGGCTCGGCTGACTAAACGCTTGACGATTTACCGCCGCGCCGCGTGAAGCCGGTATCGTCCCGGCGTCGCCGCGCCCTTGCCGATGATCCGGCGTCTGCTCGCCGACCACCTGCAAGTGCGTCCCGGCCTTCTATCCGGGCGCGACTTCTCAATTGATATGAGCAACCACGATTGGAATGGCAAAGACCGCCGCTCAGGCGGCGACCGTCGGCAAGCTGAACGCCGCGAGCCGCAGCCGCAACCCGATGGCAGCATCCTGAGTACCCGCAAAGGCGAGCGCCGCCAGGTGCCGCGCCGCAAAGCCGACCGTGAAAACCCCGACCCCAAAAAGACGAATGATGAGCAATGAGTGAGGCACCGGGCAGCCGTTCCGCCAGGGCATCAATCACCGCTCATCACTGCTGTCGCTATGTAGCGCAAGGCGGTTACGCTGCGCAAGCTAACCGCCTTGCGCTACAGGGCAAACCCAATCGAAAACCGCTCTAGGTTCCCGCTTCCCAGGTATTCATGTACTCGATCATCTCTGGCGTCAGCTCATCGATCTTGATGTTCATGGCTTCGAGCTTGAGCGAGGCGATCTCGTTATCAACCGCTTCGGGCAGCAATCGCAAACCGGGCTCTAGCTTGCCCTTGTTGGTGACCAGGTATTCGCACGACAGCGCCTGGTTGGCAAAGCTCATATCCATGACCGAAGCCGGGTGGCCTTCGGCGGCGGCCAGATTGATCAAGCGGCCTTCACCCAGCACCATGACGCGGTTGCCTGTCGCTTTGACGCGATACTGTTCGACGAACGGGCGCAACTCTTCGCGCTCCTCGCTCATCTCGGCGAGCGCCACCAGATTCAGCTCGACATCGAAGTGACCGGAGTTGGCGACGATGGCGCCGTCTTTCATCTGCGCGAAGTGATGGCCATCAATGACGTGGCGGTTGCCTGTGACGGTGATGAAGATGTCGCCGAGCGGCGCGGCCGTGTCCATTGTCATGACGCGGAAGCCGTCCATCACGGCTTCGATGGCGCGGATCGGGTTGACTTCGGTGACGACGACGTTCGCGCCCATGCCGCGCGCGCGCATCGCCACGCCTTTGCCGCACCAGCCGTAGCCGACGACCACCAGCGTGCGGCCCGCCAGCAAAATATTGGTGGCGCGCACGACGCCGTCAAGCGTTGACTGGCCGGTGCCATAGCGGTTGTCGAAGAAGTGCTTGGTCTGCGCGTCGTTGACGGCGATGGCGGGCCACGTCAGGCGGCCCATCTTTTCGAGCGCCCGCAAACGCACCAGCCCGGTCGTCGTCTCTTCGGTAGAGCCGACCAGCGTATCGATCAAGTGCGGATATTCTCTGACCATCGTGGCGATGACGTCCGAGCCATCGTCAATGATGAGGTTCGGGTTGGTGTCGAGCGCCATCTTCACATGGGTGCGGTAGGTGTCTGTGGATTCGCCTTTGATGGCATAGACGGGGATGCCGTATTCGACCACCAGCGCCGCCGCCACGTCGTCTTGCGTCGACAGCGGGTTGGAAGCGATCAGCACGGCGTCAGCGCCGCCGGCTTTCAAGGCGCGCGCCAGGTTCGCGGTTTCGGTCGTGATGTGGCAGCAGGCGACCAGCTTTGCGCCTTCGAGCGGACGCGATTCGGCGAAGCGCTCGCGGATCAAGCGCAGCACAGGCATCTCGCGCTCGGCCCACTCAATGCGCTTCTTGCCGGCAGCCGCCAGGCCCAAGTCTTTCACATCGCAATTCGGTACTTTCGAGCTACTCGTCATTCTTTTCTCCCTTAAAGGGTGATGGGTGATGGGTGTTGGGTGTTAGGTCGGAGATAGCTTTCGCCATTGAGCGACACCCAACACCCATCACCCATCACCCATCACCTGAATCACAGATTGGCGGCGCGGCGCAGGGCCTCGGCCTTGTCTGTGCGCTCCCAGGTAAACTCCGGCTCTGAGCGGCCGAAGTGGCCATAGGCCGCGGTCTTCTTGAAGATCGGGCGGCGCAAGTTGAGCGTTTCGATGATGCCCGCGGGCGTCAGCTTGAAGTGGTCGCGGACGATCTGCGACAGCTTCTCTTCATCGATGCGACCCGTGCCGCGAGTGTCAATCAGCACGCTCACCGGCTCGGCGACACCAATGGCGTAGGCGAGCTGCACTTCGCAGCGCTCGGCAAGACCTGCGGCGACCAGGTTCTTGGCGACGTAGCGCGCCATGTAGCTGGCCGAGCGGTCAACCTTCGTCGGGTCTTTGCCCGAAAACGCGCCGCCGCCGTGCGCGCCGGCGCCGCCGTAGGTGTCAACGATGATCTTGCGGCCCGTCAGTCCCGTGTCGCCCTGCGGTCCGCCAACGACGAAGCGGCCCGTCGGGTTGATGAAGAATTTCGTGTCGGCGTCGAGCATCTCTTCCGGCACTACCGACTTGATGACATGATGGATGACTTCGTCGTGAAGCTGTTCGTTGGAAACCGATTCGGAGTGCTGAGAGGAAACGACCACGGCGTTGACGCGCACAGGCTTGTGGTTCTCGTATTCGACCGTCACCTGCGATTTGCCGTCGGGCCGCAGGTAATCCATCAAGCCTTCCTTGCGCACGTCCGACAGGCGGCGCGTCAGCTTATGCGCCAGCATGATCGGCAGCGGCATCAGCTCCGCGGTTTCGTTGGAGGCGTAGCCGAACATCATGCCCTGGTCGCCGGCGCCGCCGGTGTCTACGCCCATGGCGATGTCGGGCGACTGCGTGTCAATCGCCGTGATGACGCCGCAGGTCTCGCAATCGAAGCCGTACTTGGCGCGGGTGTAGCCGATATCGCGGACGGTCTCGCGGACGATCTTCGGGATGTCGACCCAGGCTTCGGTGGTGATCTCGCCGGCGACGACGACCAGGCCGGTGGTCAGCAAGGTTTCGCAGGCGACGCGGCCATACGGATCTTTGCTTAAAATAGCGTCCAACACACCGTCGGAAATCTGATCGGCAATCTTATCGGGATGCCCCTCGGTCACAGACTCCGACGTAAACAAGCGTTTATTCGTGCTCACTAATGTCAAGCCTCCTATCGGTAAATTCCCTGCGGCAGGTATCTATACATGAAGCGCGCAATGGCTCGCTGTAACCGCGAAATCTAGCAGACGGTTTGCGGGCTAGTCAAGGTTGACGCCGCTGGCCCCAGGGTCTATTCATTCTCGAATAACCATTGGGGATGAACCGCCAAGACGCCAAGACCGCCAAGAAAAGCTCGGCGTTCTCTTGGCGTCCTTGGCGTCTTGGCGGTTCAAGTCCGGAGAATGAATAGACCCTGCCGCTGGCCCATGCGGGTTGGACGGGGCGGGGCTTGCGGGATAAGATTTAATGACAGAGCAGTCGCGCTTGTTGCGGGCCGGTGAGATCATGAAGGAGGACATACATCATGGCTGACTCACTTGTCTTTGCCGGCATTGCCCCCCACCCGCCGCTGCTGGTGCCCGAAGTCGGAGGCCATCGCATCGCGCGGGTCAATGATTCGCAACAAGCCATGCGCGACTTCGCAAAACGCTTGCTCGCCACGCGGCCTGAAACCGTTGTCGTCATCTCGCCGCATTCGCCGCTCGACCCGCATAGCTTCACGGCGCGCGCCGAGGTCGAGCTGCAAGGCGACTTCCGCGACTTCGCCGCGCCGCACGTGCGGCTCGCTTTTCCGAACGACCTTGAGCTGCTCGACGCCGTCGAGCGCAGCGCCACCAGTGCGGGTGTCAGTTTCGCGCGGCTCGGGCGCGACCAGCGACTCGATCACGGCGCGCTGGTGCCGCTTTACTATCTGCACGAAGCCGGCTGGCGCGGCCGCGTTGTCGTCTTCGGCTTTACCCTGCAAGACAACCAGAAACATCTAGCCTTCGGTCGCGCCATCACGCAGGCCGCCGCTTCGATTAACCGCCGCGTGGCGCTGGTTGCCAGCGGTGATCTGAGCCACCGTTTGATCGTCGGCGGCCCTTACCCCTTCGAGCCGACGGCGCACCTGTTTGACGAGCAGATCGTCGAAGCCATCGCCACAGGCGATGCGGCCCAGGTCGTCGGCATAGACGAAGACTTACGGACGCGCGCCGGCGAGTGTGGCTATCGCTCGATCATTATCGCGCTCGGCGGCGTCGATGAGCGCCCACGCAACCATGAAGTGCTGAGCTATGAAGGCCCGTTCGGCGTCGGCTATATGGTCGCCGTGTTGTTTGACGCGAATCGGGAATAAGTGAGCAGTTACCAGTTGCCAGTCGCCGTTTGTCAGTTGGATAGCGGTAATCGGGACTCCCCAGCCGGCAACTGACAAACGGCAACTGGCAACTGCCAAATATCTTATGAGCGATCTCACACCGCAGGAACTGGCACGCCGGGCCGTCGAAGCGTTCATCCGCGACGGCCAGGTCTTAGAGACGCCGGAAGGAATGACGGGCGTGCTGGTCGAGCGCGCCGGGGTGTTTGTCACCCTAAGGATGCGCAGCGGCGAGCTGCGCGGCTGCATCGGCACGATTCAGCCAACCAGTGAAAATGTCGCCTCTGAAATCATCGCGAACGCCATTAGCGCGGCGACCCGCGACCCGCGCTTCTTGCCGGTGAGGCCGGATGAGTTGAGCGACCTGACCTACGGCGTTGACGTGCTGTCGCTCCCAGAGCCGGTGAGCGGCATCGAAGACCTCGACCCCTCGCAGTACGGCGTCATCATCGAAACCCTCGATGGCCGCCGGCGCGGGTTGTTATTGCCGCGCATCGCCGGCATCGATTCGGCGCAGGAGCAGTGGCAAGCGGTTCACATGAAAGCCGGCATTCGCCCCGACCAGCCGGTGCGCGTCGAACGTTTCACGGTCACGCGCTTCGGCAAGGACTAGCCGCGAACGGCATCGCGAATGGCCCCCCGAAAAAGTTAAACCGGCAAGTTGACACCTTATTTTTGTGTGATATATTACCCGTGTTTTAAGACACGGTCGCAGCTGGCTCCTCCAAATCTGGTAAGGGAATGCCTAGAGCGGTTTGCAATCGGGTGTAGCGCAATCTGTTAGATTGCGCTTGCTATGCAGCGCAATCGAAAACCGCTCTAAAGTCGGTGTGACCCGGGCGCTCGTCCGGCGACGCCGGCTCTGCTCATTCCCCTTACTTCACAGAGAATGAAGATTCAGGATTCCGGGCTGAATTCAGCCACACGGATAACCGCGAGGGCTTATGAAGCAAAGGGCGCTGACGGTGATTTCTCCCATCAAACCCAATCAGGACGGATCGCTGCTAGAGTTATTAAACCTGATCGGCGACAACATTGGCGGCACGAAGGCAAACCAGTACATTCGCTTCTACGACATTCCGACGATCCACTTCGCCCGCTGGGTCATCATCCCCGAAGACGCCGCGCGCGGCTACCGTCCCTATCTGGCGATGGAGGCCAATTACGATGGCGATCTGGATGATCTGCTCGACGCCTTCATCGAGCATGCCGCCAACGGCTTCGACCAGATTTACGGCCACTGCGAAGGCTACCCAAGCGCCGGGACGGCAAACAAAGAGCAATTCAAAAAGTACTTTCGCAAACATATGATTCCCTATAACGCCTTTTACATGGCCTATACCGGCAGATCGGCCAAAGAGATTCATAACAACACGCGCTTGCGGCAGAGCATCGAAGGCTTTCTTGACGAGCAAGGCGACCACGGCGACCTCCAAGGGTTGACGGCGGCTGAAGTGCGCCGGCGCATCCAGGGCTTCCTGCATTCGCCGCAGAGCGCCGGGCTGGAGACCAACCCGTTGAAGCTGACTTTCGTCATGCGCCACATCGGTCTGATCGTGGGGCTCGTGGTCGCGCTGCTGGTACTCTTGCCGTTCCCGGTCTTTTTTCTCCCCCTGCCGCTCATCGCGCGGATACTGCTCTTTTTGACGCCGCTGTTGCTCGTCGGGCTTTTCCTGCTCGTTCTGCGGAGAAAAGAGAAGCGAGACGCGCAGATGCCCGTGAACTTTGTGCCGGTAGATGACGCGATCTTCCGCCGCGAAAATCACAAGGTGCAGAATCAGCTCACGCACCTCGTCGAAATCAAAGGCGGGGCGTTTCGGCTGTACACGCTGAAAACCGTGCTGTGGGTGATTAATCTGGCGGCGCGGCTCTACTGGTACAAAGGCTCGCTCGGCGGCATTCCAACCATCCACTTTGCGCGCTGGGTGATGATCGATAATTCGCGGCGGCTGCTCTTCTTCAGCAACTTTGACGGCAGTTGGGAGAACTATCTCGGCGACTTCATCGATAAAGCCGCCGTCGGGCTGACGGCGGTCTGGAGCAACACGGTCGAGTTCCCAAAGACCGAGTTCCTGCTCTCGAAAGGGGCCAGGGACGAAGAGCGCTTCAAAGAGTGGGCGCGCGCCAAACAGATTCCGACGCAGGTCTGGTACAGCGCCCACGCCAACGAGACCGTGAAAAATATTCTCGACAACTTCACGATGCGCAACCAGATCGAGCCGGCGCTGAATGCCGCCGATACCGAAAGCTGGCTGCGACTTTTCTAAGCGCCGACGACAGACGCTTCCGCAATAGGAGTCTGCGATGACGGATTTGAACCTGAGCGAAATTCAAGGAGTCATTCTCCGCGGCTACAAGCATCAGCCCTACTCGAAATACCTTTTCCTCGAGGTCGAAGATACGGATAGGGCAAAGGTGTGGCTGAGCGGCATCATCGCCGAGGTGACGACCTCCGAGCAATGGCCAAAGGGGACGCCGAGGCCCAGGACCAGCTTGAACATTGCTTTCAGCTATGCCGGGCTTGAACAGTTCGGCTACGAGGACAAGAAGAACACCTTCTCCAGGGAATTCAAAGAGGGCATGGGCGAAGAGAATCGTGCCCGCGTGCTTGGCGACACCCGCGAAAGCCATCCCGACAAATGGGAGTTGGGTGGCACGCTTGGGCCGCTTGCCAAAGATCATCTGCACATCCTGTTGATGCTCTATGCCAACGACCGGGCGGCGATGGACGAGATTGCCGCGCGACAGCATCAACATCTGGAGCAGGTGGGCGGCGTGACCTTGCTATACGAGCAAGACTGTTTTATCAACGAGAGGAACGAGGAGCCGTTCGGATTTCGTGACGGGCTGTCGCAGCCCGCGGTTGAGGGCTACAGCAAACGAGCGCCTACGGACGACGCGGAGGGCAGCGGCGAAGAAGCCATCAAGGCCGGCGAGTTCATTCTCGGCTACGCGAACGCCTATGGCCAGTTGCCCATCACGCCGACCGTGCCGGTTGCCAGCGACCCAAAGAGCATCCTGCCTTTCGTGCCGCCCGACCCCGATCAGCCCGACCAGCCGGTCAGCGACGATGTCAAAGACTTCGGCCAGAATGGCACCTACATGGTCTATCGCAAGCTGCAACAGGACGTCGCGGCCTTCTGGAATTTCATGAACCAGCAAGGCGGCAGCTTCGAGGGCGGGCAGAAGCTGGCGGCGAAATTCATGGGGCGCTGGCCGAGCGGCACTCCCCTGGTCATGTGTCCTGAGAAAGATGACCCGGCGATTGCCGCAGATGTCAGTAAGCTAAACGCCTTCAAATTTCATCAGGAAGACCCGCACGGTTACCGCTGCCCGGTCGGCTCGCACATTCGCCGCTCGAACCCGCGCGATTCGTTGGACCCGAACCCGGAAGAATCCTTAATCGTCGCCAACCGCCACCGGATCATCCGCAGGGGCCGACCCTATGGCATATCGGACGACCCGAAGGCTCCTCAGACCGGAGCGCCGCAGGGCATCATCTTCATCGCGCTCAATGCCAGCATCAAACGGCAGTTCGAGTTCGTGCAGCAGACCTGGGTGGACGATCAGAAATTCGACGGCCTCTACGATAATAAAGACGGCGTCACCGGCGACAATGACGATATGACGGTCATGGTCATCCAGGCGCAACCGGTTCGCCGGCGCATTCGCAACGTGCCGCGCTTTGTGCAGGTCAAGGGCGGCGGCTACTTCTTTTTGCCGAGCATCACGGCGCTGAAATATCTGGCCGCAGGGATGTGATACCAGAGCGGTATTCAATCGGGAGTAGCGCAAGGCTGTTAGCTTGCGCGAGGCAATGCGCAAGCTGTTAGCTTGCGCCACACGGCAAACGCCATCAATAACTATCTGAGAAGGCGCTCGCAGATAAAGGAGCGGTCATGTTCAATCGAATCCTGGCAGCGATCAAGGCGTTCTTTGCGGCGCTCTTTGCCAAAGAAGATGCGCGCCTTCACCGGTTGTGGGCCGCTGCGCTGCCGGCAGACGCGCGCCTCGAAAAAGATTTAAGCAACCTGAAAGAACATGCCGTGGCGAACCTGCAACGCTGGCTGGCCAATCCCGAAGTGCTGCGGACGCTCTTTGCCGGCTTGCGCGAGCATAAGCCCATCGTGCTGGTTCGCGGCTTTGCGATTGTTACACGGCATGCGGATGTGACCGAGGTGCTGGCGCAAGACGAGCATTTCACTGTCCGGCAAATCTACGCCGCAAAGATGGAGCGCACTAGCGGGTCTTTTTTTCTCGGCATGGATCGCGGCGAGCAGTACAGCCGCGAGCATGGCTTGCTCAGACAGGCGACACGCCCCGCGGATGACCTGCCGCGCATCGCCAGCTTCGTCAGCACCCGCGCCGATCAACTGATCGAAGCGGCGCGGCCCGATGGCAAAATCGAAGTCGTCAACGGCTTATTCAGGCTGGTGGCGACGCGGCTGGTCGCGGACTATTTCGGCGTCCCCGGTCCCAACGAAGCCACTCAGATGAACTGGCACCGGGCGATCTTCCGTGACATCTTCCTGAATCTGAACAATGATCCGCAGGTCACGGCGAGCGCCGACACTGCTGCCCGGCAGATGAACGATTACATGGATGAGTTGATCGCCCGGCGAAAAGCCGAGTTGGCCGCCGGTCAGAACGGACGTGACGACTTCCTGACCCGCCTGCTGCGCATGCAGAGCCAGACGGAGCCCGCCATTGATGACGCGTGGATTCGCCGCAACGTCGGCGGCACAATTCTCGGCGCGATTGAAACGACTTCAAAAGCGGCAACCCAGGCGCTCGATCAGCTCTTGAGTCGCCCGGAGCAGTTGCAAGCCAGTCAACAGGCCGCCCGCGCTGGTGATGACCGCTTGCTGTCGGCCTATGTGTTCGAAGCCTTGCGCTTCAATCCGCACAATCCGATCATCATACGCCATTGTGACAAGCCTTATACGCTGGCAAGGGGCAGCCGCTACGAAGCGACCATCCCGGAAGGCACACTGGTCTTTGCCGGCACGGTGGCGGCCATGTTCGACCCTGAAGCGTTCCCTGCCCCTGATGAGTTCCGCAGCAATCGCCCAACCGAACCATTCCTGCACTTCGGCTATGGCATGCACACCTGTTTCGGCGAATACATCAACCGCGTTCAACTGCCGGTCGCTTTGCAACGCTTGTTGCGCCTGAAGTCAATCAGGCGGGCGGCGGGCGACGCGGGGCGGCTACAGTTTGACGGGCCTTTCCCCAACCGGCTGGTGGTTGAGTTCGAGCCCTAGCTGACCCCGCGCAAATACGCTTTAAGCCCAAATACTTGACACGCGCCGGCCTGAGCGGCTATTCTTCTAGTCTTTTTTCAAGACGATTTTCTTAGCAGTGATGAGGAGAAACGAGAAGCATGGCCAATCATAAGTCAGCCGAAAAGCGCATCCGTCAGAATGAGCGCCGCAACGAAGTCAACCGCCGCAACCGCAGCCGCCTGCGCACGCAGGTTAAGGCACTGCGCACGGCCATCGCCGCCGGCGATCAGGGACAAGCACAGACGGCGCTCAAAGAAACGGTGGCGTTGATCGATAAGGCGATTCAGAAAGGCGTTCTGCATCGCAACGCCGCGGCGCGCTACAAGTCGCGCCTGACGGTGCGCGTCAACCAGATGACCGCCTAGCCGAGCGCGCCGCCCGCCAGCAATCACCCACACACTTTTCAAAAGAAAAAAGCGAACGGCTCGCCGGCCGTTCGCTTTTTTCTGTATGCGCTCATTGATTTGAATCATCCGCGCTTGCGCGTCGGCCTGGTCTCCGTCGCACCGGGTTCGAGTGTGCAGATCGAGCTGTGCCGCTTGATGCGCAGATAGACCGACTCGAAGACGCGGAAGGGATGGTTCATGTGCTCGGCGCCGAGATAAGCGACGGTCAAATCCTGCGCCACCGCCAGGTCGAAGTTCGCCGCGCCGGTCGAGACAATCAGCCCAAAGCCATCGCGGATGAGCGGCGATTGATACACGCCGTCGGTGACCAGTTGACGGATATGCTCGATCTCAAGCGTGCCGGTGCCGGGATGCACCTGATGCATTTGCGTGTAGAGGCGCGGGCTGACGACCATGGCGTAAGGCCCATAAAAGCCGCGCTCGACGAGCGTCTGCGTCGCGTCCACCACGTCTTGAAACGGGTTGCCCGCCTGCGTCCAGTCGCGCCGCGTGATGACCTGCCGGCCTTCGACAACCATCAGGCCTTCGTAGCCCATCTCCTGGTTGCCGTTAAAGATCAGGTCGTCTTCGGCGTCGGCGCAAAACGCTGCGGCTGCCCCCGCCGCCGCCACGTCGAGCGGCGCGCCGGTCTGCCGCGCGGTTTCGATGTCGCGCCAGTGGAGAATGAAATCTTTGTAGATGATCGGGATGATGCCGCTCTCGCGCCGCACAGAGCGCACCGGGTCATCTTCTTCTTCGCCGAGCAGGCCGATGCGACCCATGGTCGTGCCGGCGAAGTGATCGTGGACGATGGTCTGCACGCCGGGGCCGAGCGGCCCGTGCAGGTCGACGATGCGGCGACCGATCAGGCGGCGGCGGGCGACGTTAATGACTACGGATTTAATGTTCTCCCATTCCTGATCGTTGAGCGGGTTCTCTTCGTGTGCAAAGATGGGCATCAGGCTCCTCCGATTTTGGATTTTAGAGTTTGGATTAAAGAACCCGCTGCCGAATGCAGCATTGTTTCTGCCAATCCAAAATCCAAAATCTAAAATCTAAAATCCGAATATACCCCAGCGGGCGCTTTCGGGCAAAGTTAATTCGGCAATGAGATATTGCATCTGCAAGCGCGGCGTGGCTTCGGAATTCTTGATGGCGTTGTCGGTCTGCGCGATGCGCCGCAGGCCGTGGACGATCTCTTCGCGCGAGGTGCGCAGCACGCGCCCGTTGAACAGTTCGGCGTTGCGCCCGAAGCGGCCCGTGGCGCGGTTAATCTCTTCGGTCGGCGCCTGGCGGGCCATCAGCTCTTTGGCCGCCAGCATTCGGCGATATAAGCCGGCGAGCGCCCCGAGGATGACCAGCGGCTCGCCGCCGTCTTCGAGCAATCGCTCCATCAGTCTGAGGGCGCGCACGCGCTGGCGCTCGATGATGGCGTCCCACAGCTCCCAACTGCTGTGCTCGCGGGCGCGCGGCACCAGATCGGTAATCATCGGGTCGGTGATGGTGCCGCCGCCGGCATAGCTCATCAGTTTTTCAAGCTCGTTGACCAGCCGCATCAGGTGCGTGCCGGCCAGGCCGATCAGGTGGCCGAGCGCCATCGGCTCAATCAAAAAGCCGCGCCGCCGCAGGAATTCTTCGACCCAGCGCTTCGCCTTCTCTTCCGACAACCGCTCAAAGACCACCAGCGTGCAGGTCTTCATCAGCGCCGCCGTCAGCTTGCGCCGCTGGTCGAGCGAGGCGGCCTGAAAGACCAGCGTCGTCGTCGGCGACGGGCGCTTCAAATAATCGAGCACCAGCTCGATCTCATCTTCTTTGATCTTGTCGAAATCGCGCGCCACGACGATGCGCCGCGCGGCCATCATCGGCGTCATGTTGGCCGTTTCGATGAGCGACCATGCGGTCGCTTTTCTGCCGGGACTCAGGTCGCTGCCGATGGCGATCACCGAATAGTTGAACAGCCGTCCGCCTTCGTCGAGCGTGTTCGCCAGCAACCGCAGCGCGTGGTCGTGATAGTAGCTCTCTTCGCCGAGGAAGGCGTAGAGCGGCTCGATCTGCCCCGCCTTGACCTGCCGGCGCAGATCGTCGAAGCTCAGGCCATCAAGTTTCTTTTTGGGCGATCTCCGGCTCACAGTCCTTCCAGGATGGACGAAACCAGCGCCTGCGCGAACTCTCTGGCGATGCGGTCGACCGCCGGGTTCTCTTCGTTGAAGAAGCTCTGCGGATCGTCCGACAGCTCATACTCGCCGTTGAAATCGAGGCGTTGATCCTGATAGAGAATTTTGCGCGTGCGCTGATCGCGCAAGGTCACGGCGGTGATGATGCGCACGTCCCACAAGCGCGTGCGGCCTCGGTCGTCAAGCAAAGAGCCGGCGGCGCGAAAGCCACGAATGTCGCCGCTCAGCACCGCGTCGGCGTCGTCGGGGTTTTGCGTGATGCGAATGCCGCGGGCGCGTTTGAGAATTTCGTCTATGACGGCCTGCGTGAACCGCTGCTCGACGCGGTACTTGAGGCTGGAGTTTTGAAAGACGGGCACGGCAATCGTCTTGACGTTGGCCGGCAGGCTGCGGCCCTGGCCCGCACGCTTATAGCCGCACACGTCGAAGACCAGCGCCAGCATGATGGCAAACAGAATCGGCTTGAACATGGCTATGGTGATATTAGCCGCCAGTGGCGCGGCGAGACAAGACGCGAGAGCCCGACAGGGTCAAGAGAACAAGCGCGTCCACAGCTCTGAAAGCGCCGCATGGCGCAGGCTGCCGGGGTCTGCGATCAGGATGTAGACGATCCGCCCAACGCCGAAGACCGCGAAAGCAAAAGCCGTATAGCGTATCAGCCGAAAGCGCTCGGCGAACAAATCGAAGGCGCGCGGGAATCGTTGCCGGTTCAGCAGAACGCAAACGGCCCGCGCCCAGACGAGCGCCAATAATAAAAAAAGCGGCGGGCCGAGCAGGTTCCATTCAAAAGCCGCAAGCCAATGGCCTTTGCCAAAGGCGCAGAACGAATGCGTCAACCCGCAGCCCGGACACGGCAAGCCGGTCGCGTTCTTGAAGCCGCAGATCGTGAAGTAATTCCCTTCTGACGGGTGATAGATGACGCTGACGATGAAGACGCCGGCAAGCACCACGAGCGCCAGCCAGGCGAGCGGCCTTGAGGGCTCGCGGTCGCTTGTCGCGTCATCGTCGTGCGGGGTCACCGACGGTGTGGCTTCTTCGGTTTTCGGCTCGCTCGCCTGCATATCGTCTTCACCTATGCGATAGGGCGCGCGGCGACGCGACCGCCGCAATCGCCGCGAAATCGTCAATCAGTTTAGCAAACTGTTTGGGATATTCCAGCATCGGCAAAAAGCCGCAGCCGCGCAAGGTGGCCAGCTTCCCTGCCTTCGACAGCGCAAACAGACGGCGTGCTTCGGCAGTTCCCTTTTTATCTTTTTCGCCGCAAACGAACAGCGCCGGCGCGGCGCTCTCGCCAACGGCGCGCTCAAGCGTGGCAATCGCCTCGAACGACGAAGCGGCGAGCGCCGTTTCGTAAGCCGCGCGCGGGCTGAGCGCAGCAAAATCGCTCGACAGACGATCACGCCAGGGGCGCGGGGCGCGATAGAAGCGGCGCGTCACGATGTTGCGAATCAGCGGGAAAGCCGCCAGCTCGCGCAGCGCCAGTTGAGCGGGCGTAAACAAGCCGAGATTCTTCACATCGTCTTCGGGCAGGCCGGGGCGCGGACTGACGACAACCATCGCGCGGGCGTCTTGCGGGTGCATCGCGGCAAGCTGGGCGGCGACGAGCGCGCCGACGTCGTGGCCGACCAACACCGCGTCAAAGACCTGCGCGGCTTCAAGGATGCGGTGCAGATCGTCTGCGTGATCTTTGAGTTCAAAGCGAGCGTCGAGCGCGACAGGCTGCGACCGCCCGACACCGCGCGCGTCGTAGAGCAAGCAGCGATAGCGTCCGCCGAGCAGCGCCGCCGTGGGCCGCCAGCATTCCGCCGTCATCGCCCAGCCGCTTGAGAAAACAAGCGGCGGCCCGCTGCCGACCGTTTCAAAATATAATGGCCCGTTCTCTGTATTCAGCAGCATCGCCTTTGGTACTCCCGCCTGCCGCCGTGCGGCGCGTGAACGATTGTGCAATGCCGCTCGAAAGATTGCAACCAGCCTGGTTCTTGACAGGCCGGGCGCGCGGCGGCTAACATTCGCCTTTGTCTTTTGAAGCGGATTCGCGGCATGGCATCATCAGACGAAGAATTTATGCGCGAAGGCTTGGCCGAAGCCCTGGCGGCAAGCGCGGCGGGCGAGGTGCCCATCGGCGCGATTGTCGTGATCAATGGCGAGGTCAAAGGCCGGGGCCATAATCAGGTCATTGAAACCAGCGACCCGACGGCGCATGCAGAGATTATCGCCATGCGCGCGGCAGCCCTGGCGGTTGGCAATTATCGGCTGACCGGCGCGACGCTCTATTCGACCATTGAGCCTTGCGCCATGTGCGCCGGGGCGTTAATTCACGCGCGTATCGGGCGGCTGGTTTATGGCGCGCCCGACGAGCGCGCCGGCGCGGTCGTGACCCACTTCGGCATTTGCTCGACCGATTTTTTGAATCATCGCGTCAAGGCCGAAGGCGGCATTCTTGAGACCGAATGCCGCGAGATGATACAATCTTTTTTTCGCGGAAAGCGCAGAGCCACTAATGCGGAGAGGTGCGAGAGTGGTTGAATCGGGCGGTCTCGAAAACCGTTGTACCCGCAAGGGTACCGTGGGTTCGAATCCCACCCTCTCCGCCAGTTTTTGAAGGCAAAAGTAAAAAGGCAAAAGTAAAAAGTGGGGGAACCCGACGTTCCTACTTTTACCTTTTACCTTTTTACTTTTGCCTTGCCTGGAGAGGTGCAGGAGTGGCTGAACTGGCAGCACTGGAAATGCTGTGTACGGGAAACCGTACCGTGGGTTCGAATCCCACCCTCTCCGCCACGAGTTAGGTAAAAAGTAAAAAGGCAAAAGGTAAAAGTCCCGATTGCCAGTTCCCGTGATTTCACTTTTGCCTTTTTACTTTTTACTTTTGCCTTTTTTGACAGGCTCCGGGCGCCGTGCAATCTCGCTGCTGCAAACCCCGCCAGGCCGGGAACGGAGCAACGGTAGCAGCCAGCAGATGTGCCGCGGCTTACCCGGAGCCTGACCAGTTTCTCCCGCTGATTTATTTCCCCACCCGGCAGTAGAATAACTCGGTATTGAAAATGCCCAGCTCGGGATGGTCGGTCATGTAAAGGTTGACCGTAAACCCGAGCGCTTCCAACTCGTAGATGAGATCCAAGCCATACTCGCGGTAGACCGCGACTCGCCCGCCTGGCGCGTTGCCATCTTCGTGATAGTCGGCGCGCAGGACGATGTCACCGAGTGGATCAAGCGGGTCGCGGACTTGAATGAGGGTGCGGGTCGAATATTGATCGGCCAGGAAAGGCACGGTGAAGATGTAGAAGCCGCCGGGCTTCAGGACTCTTCTGATTTCGGCGTGCGCCCGGTCGGCCAGGCGAACGTGTTCCATAACGTCGCTGGTCATCACTACATCAAAGAAGGCGTCCGGAAAGCTGAGCTGTTCGATATTTTCGTTGCTGCAATTGGGGCCGAGAAGGTACCCCGACGGTAAGAACTCGTCATAGCGCGAGGTAAAAAGCTCGACCCAGCGGACTTTCGACAGGTGTTCGGGGAGCGTGTAAGCGGCCTGAAAAAACTTGAATGGCACCTGCGTGTCATAGATCGTCAGCGGCCGGCGGCTGCGTGCCCGTTTCAGGGCCTTGACCGACGTAGCCTGAACGCCGGTTAGTTCGCCAATCGCTTTGAGCAGGCCGCGCGCAATCGAACGGTAGCGGCTAATCGAGCCGCATTTGGAGCAGATGAGTTGCCCGCGGCGCAGGCTTTCCGTCTCGTAGGAGAAGACCACGCGCTTGCCGCAGACGTTGCAACTCCCCGGAACCCGATGCCAGTTGGCTGGTGAAAACATATCCTCCATTGTACGCAACTGCGAAAATGCTTCCAACTTCTTGCAAGCCATCAGGTCACGGCTTAGACTAAAATCATTGCGCAATCGAGGGCGCAAAATTCACGACGCGAAACAGACTCCATGCCAGAATCACAGGTCATCGCCAGGCAGTTCCGCCCGCAGAGTTTTACCGAAGTCGTCGGCCAGGAAGCCATTACGCGCACGTTGAGCAACGCGATCAGCAGCGGGCGGCTGCACCACGCCTACCTGTTCACCGGCGCGCGCGGCGTCGGCAAGACGACGACGGCGCGCATCTTCGCCAAAGCCCTGAACTGCATCAAAGGCGTCACCACCGAGCCGTGCGGCGTTTGCGCCTCCTGTACAGAGATTGCCGCCTCGGCGTCTATGGATGTTTTAGAGATTGACGCCGCTTCGAATACCGGCGTCGAGAATGTTCGCGATGTGATTATCAACACGGTTTCGATCTCGCCGGCGCGCGACCGCTACAAGATTTTCATCATTGACGAAGTTCATATGCTGTCGACGTCGGCCTTCAACGCGCTGCTCAAGACGCTTGAAGAGCCGCCGCCGCATGTCGTCTTCATCATGGCGACGACCGAATTGCAGAAGGTTCCCGAAACCATCCTGTCGCGCTGCCAGGTCTTCGAGTTTCGCACGATCACGCTGAAAAAGATCGGCGAGCAGTTGCGCCAGATCGCCGACCAGCTTGGCGTCAAGATCAGCGACGCGGCGCTTGCGGCCATCGCGCGGGCCGGCGAAGGCTCGATGCGCGACGCCGAATCGGCGCTCGATCAGGTCATCAGCTTTTCGGGCATGACGGTGGCCGACGAAGACGTGTCGGCGGCGCTCGGACTGGTTGACCTCGAAACCCTCAACCGCACGATCCGCGCCATCGGCGAGCAGGATGCCGCCACCATCTTGCGCATCGTTGATGAAGTGGTGACGCGCGGCTACGACCTGCGCACCTTCTGCCGCGAGATGATCGTGCAGTTGCGCGCGCTGCTGGTCATCAAGGTCGCCGGGTTTGACGCCGAGCTTGTGCAGGTGCCCGCAAGCGAAGGCGAGGCGATGGTCAGGCTGGCCGATATGTTTTCTGAGCAGGACATCGTGCGCTTCTTTTCGATCCTGACAAAGACTGAGCAGGATATTCGCACCAGCACTCAGCCGCGCTTTCATCTGGAAATCGGCTTGATGAAACTGGTGCATGCGCGCCGCCTCTACTTGCTTGAAGAGGCGCTCAACAGCTTGAATGACCTGCAATCCCGGTTAGGAATCAGCGGGGCCGCGGCATCCGGTGCTGTGCCACCGGCAACGCCACGCCCTGCCGGTAGAAGCGGCGGGCCGACGGCTTCAGGGCCGTTGCGAGCGGCCTCACGTGAGGCGCTCGCAACCGCAAAGCCTGCGCCGCCGCGCCCCGCGCCTGTCGCCGAAATGGCTCCACAGGCCAGTTTCAAGCCTGCGCCTGTCGAAGCGCCGCCGCCGCTGCCCGCGCCGCCAGAAGATTTTTATGACGGAGAGCCGGCTCTGCCCGCCAGCAATGGACGCGACATAGACGACGCGCAGGCCGTCAGCCAGATCATCGCGGCGCTCGAAGCGCGGCGCAAGATGATGATCGTGCTGGCGCTGGAAAAAGCAACCGTGAAGATAGATGGCGATTTTCTGGTCGTCGCGATTGCGCCCGAAAATGCCAGAGACAAGACGCAGCTCGATGGCAGAGACAGGCGGCAATTGATTGAAGAGGTCAGCCGCGAAGTGATGGGCCGGCGGCTGACGCTTTCGGTCTCGGTCGGCGGCGTGCCCGAGGTTCCGACGGCGACGCCGCGCCCAACGGCGACCGCCAAACCGGCGGCGCGCCAGAAAGCATCGAAGGAGCCGGCAGAAGTTGATCCCCGCGTGCAGGCAATAACGGAGAAGTTTGCCGGCACGGTTGAGATCATTAAACCGGAGTAGCCGTTGACTCGCGAGGCGGCGGGGTGGGACGCTTAATCAGCGACGTAATCATTCATTGGAGGATTGGTAAACATGAAACTTCCGGGCGGGTTCGACATTCAAGAGATGATGAAGCAGGCGCAGCAGATGCAGGATGATATGCAGCGCGAGATGGCCAAGCTGCGCGTCGAGGCGAGCGCCGGCGGCGGCGTCATCCACGTCGCCATGAACGGCGCGAAGGAACTAATTGATCTGAAGATCGATCCTGAAGCCGTCAAAAGCGGCGACGTCGAGATGTTGCAAGACCTGATTCTTGCCGCTGTCAACGAAGCCTCGCGCAAGGCCGACGAGGCGATGAAAGGCAAGCTCGGCTCGAAGCTCGGCGGCATGGGTCTGCCCGACGGGATGCTGTGAAGAAAGAGCGCCGCGGAGACGCGGAGAAGAGACGCGGGGACACGGAGACGCGGGGAGAGAATCAACCGAGTCCAGTTCTGTCTTTTGTTCCTATTCGCCGCGTCGCCGCGTCGCCGCGTCGCCGCGTCGTTTTCTCGCGTCGCCGCGCCCCCGCGTCACGATATTCCTGCTATAATTAACTTGAAACCCCGACCAATCAGCAACAAAGAAAGGCCGCTCGCGGCTTGGCTCGATTAAGCGAGCCAGTGGGCGCATCGATGAATGCTCGATTACGCAGAACCGGTTACGAAACTGATTGACGAGTTGAAGCGACTGCCCGGCGTCGGTCACAAGTCCGCCCAGCGGCTGGCGTTTTACATCTTGCGGGCCGACCGCGAAGAGGCCAACCGATTGATCGAGGCCATTATCGAAGTCAAAGAAAAGATCATTCTCTGCTCGACGTGCAACAACATCACCGACGTCGACCCGTGCCGCTATTGCGCCAGCCCGACGCGCGACCGCCGCGTGCTGCTGGTCGTCGAAGAGCCTTATAATCTAGTGACGATTGAGAAGACGCGCGAGTACAAGGGGCTGTATCACGTCCTGCACGGCGCGCTGTCGCCGATTCGCGGCATCGGCCCGGACGATTTGAAGATCAAGAACCTGCTTGAACGATTGCGCTCAGGCGAAGTCGAAGAGCTTATCCTGGCGACCAATCCGAACACCGAAGGCGAGGCGACGGCGAATTACCTGTCAAAGCTGATGCGCCCGCTCGGCCTGCGGATCACGCGCATCGCCATGGGCGTCCCCGTCGGCTCTGACCTCGAATATGCCGACGAAGTGACCATGCACAAGGCGCTAGCCAACCGACACGAGATGTAGGGATGGGTGTTGGGTGTTGGGGACTAGTATGTATTGTCGCCTTTGAGCATCACCGGCAGGGTCTTGAGCATGATCTTCAGGTCGAGCCACGGCGACCAGTTCTCGATGTAGAAGATGTCCAGCCGCACCATCTCTTCAAAGTGCAGGCGATTGCGCCCGCTCACTTGCCACAGGCCAGTGATCCCCGGCTTGACGTGAAAGCGCGTGCGGTGCCAGTCCTGATAGTGCTTGACTTCATAAGGCAGCGGCGGGCGCGGGCCGACGATGCTCATCTCGCCTTTCAGGACGTTGAGGATTTGCGGCAGCTCGTCAATCGAATAACGCCGCATCCAACCGCCAATCTGCGTCAGCCGCGGGTCGTCTTTGACCTTGCCGTAGATTGGCGCGTCCGCGGTCCCCTGGTTTGCGTCTTCGCCGTTGATCATGCGCGCCATCAGCTCGCGGTGCGTCTGGTCATCCGTGCCGTCGTGCATCGAGCGAAACTTCATCATCAAGATCATCTTGCCATCCATGCCGACGCGCTCCTGGCGCAGGAAGATCGGGCCTTTCGACTCCAGCTTGATGAGGATGGCCAGGGCGATCCACAGCGGTAAGGTGATGATGAGCAGGGCGAGCGCCACGATCACATCGAGGCCGCGCTTGACGGCACGCAGCCAGCCGCGCAGCGGCTCCTCGTAGAGCTTGACCATCGGCAGCGAGCCGATGGTTTCGATCTCGGTCTTGCCCGGCAGGCAATCGTAGAGGTTGGGAACGACGCGATACTTAATGTGATGGTCGCGCCCGCATTCCATCAGCACTTCGAACATCTTGCGCGGGTGGATGCGCGGATCGGTAATCAGCACTTCTTCGATGTTATAACGCTTGACCAGCGACGGCAGATCGTCAAACGCGCCAAGCACGCGCGCGCCATACTTGCGAACCGAGCCCGTATCCTCGCTGTTGCGCGCCGTCACCGTGCCGACCAGCTTGTAACCGAGCCGCGGCTTCTCTGAAATCTCCGCAATGCAGACCTGCGCCATCTCGCCGCTGCCAACCACAATCGTCGGGATCAGGTTGCTCTCGCTCGTGCGCGCCAGGATCTGCCAGACCCGCAACAGCGAGCGCGTCGCCCAGAACGCTCCCAGCGACAGCAGCCAGTCGTAGATGAAGAACATGCGCGAATAGGTGAAGTCGAGCAGCTTGATGTGGCCGCCTTCGAAGGCGAAGCCCTGGCGGAAGAGGAAGGCGATCAGCACCAGAATCAGAAAGGCGAGCGTCACGGCGTTGAAGATTTTGATGAGGTCGCCGGAGAACGAAAATTCGCCGCGCAGTTTATAGAGCCCGTAGCGCCTGAGCGCGTACAGCTTCACAAACGGCACGAAGAGCATCAGCGTGAAGTAGGGCTCGAAATTCGGCCAGACGCCGATGGGAAGGACTGAGCGCTTGTGCTTCCAGATCAGCACCGGCGCGTTGTGGTGCAGCTTGTAGGCGGCCACGAAGACCGTCAGCGAGATCACCAGATCAATCAGCACCAGCGCCACCAGCGGCAGCGCCGACCAGAGTGCGCCCCGCCGCACGGGGCGCGCTTTAATGGCTTGTTCGACAACAGTGAAGGCACGTTCTGACATGACGAATTAAGAGGCCCGTGAAAGATATAAGCTCAGCGCGTAAAGCATCCACGCCTGTGCCCAACGAATGTGAGGCGTGCGTATCGTGTAGAACCGATGACGTTGAAAGTAGAAGAAGCCGGCGCTGTCTTGCAGGTTATGGACGGCCCATTCGACGGCGCGGGCCGCATGTTCGGTGGCGTTCGGCATCTGATCGCTCAACTCCGTAAAAGTAACCACTGCTTGCGCCGCACTGTGAACGTCAACGGGGAAGAGACTTTTATCATAGTAGGCGGGCGTGCCGTCCGCAAGAAAGAATCGCCGCTCATAAAACTCATAGGCGCGGCGCAACGCCTCGGTCCATTCAGGTTTTTCGAGATCGCCGATAATCCGTTTCAGGGCGACGATGATAAAGCCTGTATGGAAGCTATCAATCCACTGCTGTGACCCGGCTTCGCCGTAGGGCCATGAGCCGTCTTCGCGCTGGCGGGCGAGCGTGAAGCCAACCGCGCGCGCGCTGGCATCGCGGTATTCTTCAACGCCCGTCAGGTGAAAAGCGCGCGCCAGCAGTTCAGCCGCCAGCAGGTTCACGTTGTGAACCTGCGACGCGTCGAGCGGCGTGTAGCTGAAACAGAACGCGCCGCCCGCCGCCGTGCGCTTGAGCCGGTCGAGCAGAAAGCGGCAACTGCTCTCGGCAAGCTGCAACGCCTGGACGCTGCCGCCTCGTTCATGCCAGTCGAGAAACGCATGCGCGGCAAAAGTCGTGCAGACGGCGTTCGGCGTGCCGCGCGGCGCGAAGAAGGCGCGCGATTGCCAGTCAAAATCGTATCCCCAACAGGCGTCTTCGTACCCCGCGCAGCGCATGTCTTCGAGCTTGCCGGCCAGCGCGCGAAAGTCATTGGCCAGACTGTCACGCGATTGACTCAGCATCGGCGTCGAAGGCGCGGCATCGTCGAGCAAGTCCGCCGGCAGCGATTCGTTTTCGTGCCGCGCCAGCAGCAGGACGGCGCGCGCCGCCAGCGCCAGCCCTTTGGGATTTGCGGCTTTGCGAATGCCGAGCAGCGGGCGCAGGTTGACGGGGCTGCGCTTGACCAGTTGGGTCAGCGCCGTGCGCGCCAGGCGGTTGCGCATCGGCCACAAACGCGCCAGCGGCGCGTTCAACCCGTCATAAGGGTCGTAGCCCATCCACGACTCACCGCGACACCAGCGCAAGAGCTTCTTGATCGCCTGCTCGCCAAGTTGTCGGGTAGCGGTTTGTGGTTGCATGAAAAATGATGGGAACTTCAGCCTACCCTTCCAGGCTGAATAAAGACAGGGCACGCGGATTCGTCAACGGTCTGACGAATTCATTTGACGACTTCGAGCGGGATCGCGACGTCAACGGTCTGCGGGCGCAGGCAGACCTGATTATTGCACGCCTGCACGGTCAGCTTGCCCTTGAGCGTCTGCGCGCCGGCGGCGAGTTGGGCGAGCGCCCGCGCCGTCGTCTTGAAGACCGCCTTGCCTTCGTAAACCGACAGCGGTTTGGGCGAGAACTCGAACTTCTGCATCTTTGCCCGCGGGTAACTGACCGGCGAGACACTGAGTCCGGCCAGCCGGTCAAACTTCAGCGCCGTGGCGATCAAGTTCTTATCCGCCGGGCGATTCGAATTAATGTGATAGCCGTCGTTAATCTCGACGATCAGCGCCAACGGCGTCGCCGCACCGGCTTTCACCTTGTAGCTTGAATGCTCGGGCCGAACTTTGATGACCGACGCAGAGGTCTGCGCCTGCGTCGTCAGCGCCGCAGCCAATAAAAAAACAACCGAAAGAAAGATCATTCGCAATCGCACAATCGCCTCCGTCCCATTAACCTTTCGGGACGCCGCCGCAAGCTTTGTCCCGAAAGGTTATGATAAACGATTCGGCGGAGGTTTACACCTCGGCGGCTGGTTTTCCGATCAGAAGCGGAAGCCGATGCCGACACCGACCTGAAGATTGTGCGTCGTGCCGCCGGCGTTGGTGAATTGAATGACCGGCCCTGTCGAAGGCGTTAAGATGACCTGCCGATCCGCAACGTGAACCATTGTGTCGCCGACATCAATGCGCGTCAGCCAGCGACGCGAAGGGTAAAACTCAACGACACCGCCGACATCGAGTGTAAAAAGATTATTACTGTGCAGACCGCAACTCGACGCCCCGTCCGGGCAGTAAAAAGATTCTTCGCTGAAGTGCGTGATGCCGGGGCGCAGCTTCGCAAAAACCCCGACCCAATTGTGCCGGATGCCGGCCTTGAGGCCGAATAAGGCTTGCGTCTTCTTGCCGAGGCCAAAGGCGTCTTCCCTTTTCGGAAAGCGATTCACTTCCGCCTCAAGACCAATCACCCTGGTCAGGTTATAAGTAAAACGACCGCCGAAGCCGCCGATCAGGTTGCTGTGAAGGCCGTTAAAATCATTCAGCGGCACGACCCGAAGCAGGTAAGCCTGCCCGCCCGCTTCATACTTCGGCGGGTCGGTTTGCGCGTCAGCCGATGCATTGAGGGCGAGCGCGAAGAGACACATCAAGGCAATAGAGCAGAGAGATTTTTTCATTTCTCCTCCAGAGTCGGCATATTCGGTTCGGCACGGGATATGGGACAAAACGAAATGGGGGCGACGGGCTCCGCCTTCCGTCGCAGGGTCAAACGCTCATGGGTTCATTCTTGACGATTAATTGATTCACATCGACGGCCATGCGGTTGCCCGACTTTGCCGCTTCAACGATGGCAAACGTCGCCATCGTCGTCGCCACGAGCGAGTCCAGAGTGATCGGCGCAGTGGCGCGACCGCGCGCCGCCTCAAAAAATGCCGCGATCTCTGCGGCGTGGCCTTTGTCCTGCGCGCCGCCGCCGAGCTTGACGCGCTTGCGCTCCGCGACGAAGGTGCCGCTCTTAAAGTCGTCAATCGCGGCGACGGCGCGCTCGCAAAACACCTCGACCTGCTCTTTCGGCACTGTCGGGTCGCCGCTCGCTGTGTAGATGATCGAAGCGATAGAGCCATCGGTCATCGTCATTGATACGACGGTGCTGTCATCGAGATAACCGGCGCGCTGTTGTGCGGGGACGGCGGCGGCGCAAACGCTCGCCGGCAGCGCGTCGGTAAGATAGCTTACAAAATCAACGAAGTGGCAGACCTCGCCGATAATCCGCCCGCCGCCTTCGCTCTGATCGTGCGTCCAGTGCTCTGGCGGCACCTGGCCGGCGTTGACGCGATAGATGATCGTCATCGGCGCGGTGCGGGCCGCATACTTCGCTTTGACCTCGCGGGCCAGCGGCGCAAAGCGGCGGTTGAATCCAACCATCAACAGGCCATCGCTTTCGCGGGCGGCGCGCACGACTTCGCGTAAGCCTTCCAGGGTTGTCGCCAGTGGCTTTTCGACGAAGACCGCTTTGCCGCGCCGCAAGGCTTCCGCCACAAGCCCGGCGTGCGAATCATGCCGCGTGGCGATGAAGACAACCGGCGAGCCCGTGTCGTCTAAAACTTCCTGATAATCGGTCGTCGCGGCGGCGAAGCCGAACTGCGCGCCGGTATTCTTGGCGCTCAAACCGGTCGCTGTCGCCACGGTCATCAGCCTCACTTTTTCAGCGCGCTTGATGATCGGCAGCAAGACGCCGCGCGCGAAATTGCCAGCGCCAATGAAGCTCACGCCTAGCTCGTCACTTGCCGCTTTGACCGCGGCGCCCGACGCACCGACGACCGGCGGCTTGTCGGCGTCGGGGTATTGCAGCACGACGCCGCAGCAGCGCTCTTTGCGGTTGAGAATCAGCTCGTAAGCGGCGCTGGCACGCGCCACGTCGAAGCGGTGCGTCGTCAGTAAGCCGGTGTTGACGCGGCCTTCCGCGACCAGCCGCAAGAAGGCTTCGAGGTTGCGCTTCTCTGTCCAGCGCACATAGCCGATGGGGTAATCATTGCCCTTCTCTTCGTACGCCGGGTCATAGCGCCCCGGCCCGTACGAGCGCGACAGGCGCAGCTCAAGCTCTTTGTTGTAGTAGATGTGGCGCGGCACATCCATGCCGACGAGGCCGACGACGACGACGCGGGCGCGGTCGCGCGCCAGCTCGCCCGCCAGCCGCACAGGGTCGTTCGACTTCGTCCCCGCCGTCACCAGCACGCAATCCGCGCCGTGCCCGTCGGTCAATCCTAAACACGCGGCGCGCGCCGCCGCTTCATCCCTGGCAACCACATCGGCCCCTGACCGCTTCGCCAGCTCGCAAGCCGCGGGGTCAATGTCAATGCCGATCACCAGGCAGCCGGCGGCTTTCAGGATTTGCACAGTGAGCTGGCCGACCAGCCCGAGGCCGATGACGGCGACGGCTTCGCCGAGCCGCGTGTCGGACTGGCGAACGCCTTGCAGGGCAATTGCGCCGACGGTCGAATAGCTCGCCGCTTCGAGCGTCGCGCCTTCAGGCAGTTTGGCGCAGAGATTTTTCGGGACGAAGATGACTTCGGCGTGTGATGCATAACCGCCGCCGGCGCAGGCGACGCGGTCGCCGACCTGGAACTCGGTCACGTCGCGCCCGACGCCGATCACCACGCCTGAGGCGCTGTAGCCGAGCGGCTTCATCTGGTTGAGCTTCGAAACCACCTTCTCGTAGGTCGAGCGCAAGCCTTCGCGCTTGAAGGTATCGAACACCTGGCGAACGAGGTCCGGGCGTTCCTTGGCCTTGCCGACGAGTGAGCTTTGCGCCGTCTCAACAGTGGTGCGCTCGGTGCCGGCGCTGATCAAAGAGTAAGCCGTGCGCACCAGAACGCCGCCCGGTCTAAGCGCTGGCGGCGGCAGCTCTTCGACCTTCAACTCACCTGTGCGGTAATTCTGGACGACCTGTTTCATAGCAGTAGGCAGTAGGCAGTAGGCAGTAGGCAGGAAGCAATCCGTCTTTTGACTGCCTCCTGCTTCCTGCTTCCTGCCTACTTTTCTATATCAGCGGATATTCGGCGCGGCGGCGGTGCCGATAATTTTGCAGGACTTTGTGAACCTGGCGCGGGCTAACCTTGGCGATCTGGCCGGCAATGCTGTAATGCAAGCCGTGTTCGGGCGGCTCGGGCGCTTGCAGGTAAGCCTGATAGGCGTCGAGAATTTGCTGTTGGATTTCCTCGGGCGGCTCGGGAACATTGCCGAAGGCGCGCTCGTCGTCGTGCAGCACGTCGAGCCAGCGAAGCACCTGCCAGCGCGTCACGTAGCCGAGCGCTTCCGCGAGTTTTTGCGGCAGCTCAGTCAGACGGTAACGGCCTTTATCAATCTCTTCCCAGTAGAGCTTTTCGATCTCGAAAAGTTGTTGGCGCGAGGGGCTGGGCGTCGGCGAGCTTTCGTACTGCGCCAGCGACCATTCGCGGATAACTTTCATCACTTGCTTGTAGGGCACATTGAGCGCGGCGCTGATGGCGCGGCGGCGACCGCCGTCCGGGCGATGGCCGCTTTCGACGAAGCGTTGATACATCTCGATGGCGCGGCGCTTGATCTCGTCGGTCATCGTCGCCTGCACCTGCAAGTGCTCGCGGATGACGTCGGCGACCAGCTGGCGTTTGACCCAGAGCCGGGTAGCGATCTGCGAGTGCATCTCCTTGGTCTGCATGGCGCGGTTGCTGAATTCGCCCTCGAACAACTCAAGGATGCGCTGACGCAGCTCGGGAGTCAGGGTCGTTGCCTTCGGGGCGCGCGCCGGCTTGGCTTTGCGCAGCACGGGCGGCGGCGGCGCGGGCGCTACCGGGCGGGGTGCGACTCTGGGAGCGGCGGCGACAGCTCTCGCTTCGGCGGGAACATGCTTCACCACGCGCTTCTTCATGCATTTAAGACAATAGGCCGCTTTGCGATCAGGCGAAAAGAAAGTCGCATTGCAGACCGTGCAGGTTCGGCGAAATTTCATTCCACTCATAACTGTCCTCTTAGTCTAATTAGCCATCCAGCAAACTTCAACCCCACTTGAATGCGGTGACAAATGACAAGTGGCAAGTGACAAGAAGGCATCGCGCATGCTTAACTTGCCCGCGCCTTGTCCCTTGCGGCTTTTTTCTTGTCACTTGTCACTTGTCATTTGTCACTCGTCACTCCTTCTCCGCATAAGCCAGCAGCACTTGTGGCATGGCGGCGAGCGGCAGCATGGCGTTGGCCGCGCCGCGCTCGATAACGGCGCGCGGCATGCCGAAGACCACCGCCGATTCGTTCGACTCGGCCAGCACATGACCGCCGGCAGCGCGCACCGCCTCCGCGCCGCGAGCGCCGTCATCGCCCATTCCGGTCAGCACAACCGCCAGCAAGCGATCCCCCATAGCCGCTGCCGCCGACTCGAAGACCGCGTCAGCCGACGGCAAGTGAAAGGTATCTGCCATGGCGTCCTCGGCGGTTGCCTCGATGCGGATCACCCGGCTCTCGCCGTCGCTTGCGACCGTCGCATGACGGCCTGCCGGCGCGATATAAGCATGGTGGCGGCGCAGCGGCTCGCCATCACCCGCCTCGCGCACGGTGTAATGCGACAGCGCGTTCAGGCGCTCGGCGAAAGGTTGCGTGAACCCCACAGGCATATGCTGCACGATGAGGATCGGCACACGCAGCGACCGGGGCAGCTCGGCCATGAGTTTCTGAATCGCCGACGGCCCACCGGTCGAGGCAGCCATGCAGATCAACTCGACCTCGGCGGTGCGCGCTTCACGCTCGGCGGCAAGCACGGCGGCCTTGGCGTCTTTGCTGATGATCGAAACCGTCGCCGGCTTTGCGCCCGCCACCTCCTCAACGCAGCGGACGATCTGGGTTTCAAGCGCCGAAGTCTGTTGCGAAGCGCGCGGCGACGGCTTCAACAAGAAATCAACCGCGCCCAGCTCTAGCGCCTTGAAGACGCGCTCGCGATCACTGAACGAGCTACACACGACGATGGGCAAGGGCTGATGCGCCATCGCCCAGCGCAGCACGCCGAAGCCGTCCAGTCGCGGCATCATCAGGTCGAGCAGCACGATGTCAGGCTTCAGCTCGATGATCCGCCGTATCGCCACGTCGCCATCGTCAGCCACGCCCGCCACCATCAACGCTTCCGAGCGCGCGAAGATCTTCGCAAAACGCATGCGGTAATACGGCGAATCGTCAACGATGAGCAGGCGGTGCATAAAACGGTCACCCGTCGTCAGTTGTCAGTTGTCAGTCCCCAGCCCGCAGAAACTGGCAACAGACAACTGACAACTACTTCTGATGTACTAGCTCGCGGCCAAACTGCACGGGCCTGAAGCCTGAGCCGAGCGGCAGCAGCGACTCGGCGTGGCCCAGCAACAAGTAACCGCCGTCTTTGAGCAGCGAAAAGATCAACTCTAGCGTCTGTCGCGCCGCCGCTTCTTCAAAATACATCAGCACGTTGCGACAGAAAACTACATCAAAGCCGCCAGAATCCGCCGGTCGAATGCGGCTGGCATCCGGGGCGATCAGGTTCGCCTGCTCGAACTGCACGGCGGCGCGCAAGCCGTCGGCGACCTGCAAGAAGCCGCGCCCGGCGTCTTGAAAGTACTGCTGCTGATACGCCGGCTCGGTGGTGCGAAAGCTCGATGGGCCATAGATGCCCTGGCGCGCCGACTCGATCACCCTGCGGCTCAAGTCCGTGGCCAGCAACTCGATTCGCCCATCTTCGAGCAAGCCGCGCTCGGCAAGCAGCATAGCGATGGTGTAGGCTTCTTCGCCGGTCGAACAACCGGCGCTCCAGATGCGCGCCGGGTCGCGCTGGCGTGCCAGTTCGGGGACAATGCGCTCGGCAAAGGCTTGAAGCTGACGCGCCTCGCGGAAAAAGTAGGTTTCGTGAACCGCCACCGTGTCCAACACCGACTCCATCTCGATGGCGTCAATGGCGGCTTCATAATCGGCGAACGACAGCAGACCGCGCTGACGCAGGCGCGGCTGCAAGCGCCGCTCTAGCACGAAGCGCGAGTTCTCGTCAGCCAGCACGAAGATGCCGCTGGCTGCCGTGATCCGGGCGCGCAGCCGCTGAAAGGTCGCAGCGTCGAGCGCCGGGCCGCGCGGGATAATTAACGCTTCGTTTTTGCTCCTCGCGTGATCCACAGGTGACCGATCAAACTTCCGCCAGCCGCGCCGCGTCGAGCAGCGGCACACGCCGGCCATCGTACTGAAAATGCGCCGGTGCCGCCCATCGGGTTTCAGCGGCGGGCGCGGCTTTGTCATCGCCTTTGCGCTTGTTAATCTTGTCGGGATCGAGCGCGATGACCCCTTCGACGCGCTCGGCCAGCAATCCCAGCTGGCTTTCACCTTTCAGGAGAATGAGACGCCGTTTGCCGTCGTCGGGGTTCGCCGCGAGGCTGCAATCCATCACCAGCGTCATGCGCCCGCGCACGCTGGCGATGCCGATAATGCCGTCCGGCGCGCTCGGCAGCGGCGTGACGCGCGGGCAATCGACCACGCCTTCGGTATGCTCGACGCCGATGCCGAAGGCTTCGCCGCCGATCTCAAAAAGCAAGACCGAGACGACATCAACCGGCGCGTCGGTCGGCTCAAGCCCGGTCAACGCCAGCGGAATGGGGCTGACGGCGAGGCTCGATTTTTGTTTGTCTTTCTTTTCGCTCATCCACAGCCATCCAGGCGTTTCAACGCCTGGCTAAACTTACGCCGCCTTTACGCGGCGAAACGCCGGCAATCGGCAATCGCCATTCACATTCGCATACTGCGCAGCATTAGCAGGCTCGGCAGGTCCAGCACCAGCGCCACGTCGCCGCCTTCGAGGTCAACCGCGCCGACGACCGCTTTGATGTGCCGTGTAAGCGGCCCGAGCGATTTGACGATGATCTCGCGCTGCGCCTCGAACTCTTCGACCGCCATCGCAACGTGACGGTCGGCGGCGCGCGTGATAAAGACCGGCACACGAGTCCGACGCGCCGCCTGTTGCGCTGCGCCCGCCCCGTCCTCCGTTGGCCGCACCCGCAGCGGCGGACGAAAGACGCGCGCCCCGCCCTGCCCCAGCAGATACTTCAACTCGACGAGCGGCAGCGTCTGGCCGCGCCATTGAATGCTGCGCCTGCCGTCGCGCCCGATGACGTCATCAAGCGACACATAAAGCAGCTCGACGATCTGCCCGACGTTGATCGCGTAGCGCCACTCGCTCGCCCGCACGATGAAAGCCGAGATCATCACCAGCGTCGTCGGCACCGCCAGCTCGAAGCGCGTCCAGCGGCCCTTCTCCGAAGTGATTCTCAGCTCGCCGCCCAGCTCGTGAACCGTGCGCTCGACGGCATCCAATCCGACGCCGCGCCCCGAAACCGCCGACACGTAATCCGCCGTCGAAAAGCCCGGACGCAATAACAGCCTCAAGGTTTCTTCGTCGCTCAAGGCTTCGCCGGGCTCGATCAAGCCGGCTTCGAGGGCACGGCTGCGCACCGCGTCGGCATCAATGCCGTGCCCGTCGTCGGTAATGGCGATGACGGCGCGCGCGCCTTCAAGGCTGGCTTCGATTTTGATCTTGCCACGGGCGGGCTTGCCCGCCAGCCGCCGCGCTTCGGGCATCTCGACGCCGTGATCGATGGCGTTGCGCAGCAGGTGATAGATCGAGTCGGCCAGCCGATCAACGATGGCTTTATCAAGCTGGGTTTCGCGCCCGGCAACTTCGACGGTCACAGACTTGCTCAGCTCGCGCGCCAGTCGCCCGGCTAATCGCGCGGCCCGTGTGAAGGTCTGCGCCAGCGACACCATGCGCAACTCGACGAGCCGCTCTTCCAGCTCAAGGAACTCGCGCTCGATGCGGCGGGCGCTGTAGCGCAGGTCGAATTGCTCAAGCGCGCCGAGGCCGGCGGCCAGCAGGAAGCGGTCGGCCATGGCGGTCAACCGCTGCATCTGGATCGATAGCTCGTGCGCCAGCCCCGACAGCTCATCGATCTGCGCCATCTCGACACGCACGCTCGGCGACAACGGTTGCAATGACTCTTGCGCGAAAGCCGGCGGCAAGACCCCGCCCGGCGTTTTGCTCGCTTTATCGCCGGCCTTTTTCTTGCTGCGCCCGACGCTGATCAGCGCCGCGCCGGCGCGCCGCCAGGTTGACCGGCCGAGCCGCGTGATGCGCCCCTCGAAAGGCTCGACGACGGCCTTCAGGTCGCTCTCTTTGAACTGTGTGGCGAGCACGAGCTTAAAGGCGACCAGCTCCGTGCGTGACGCCGACTCAGGCAGGGTCGTGATCAACTCGCCTTTGCTTTCGAGCTTGGTGGTCAGCGCGCGGTAGAGGGTATCGAGCTTGCCGACTTCGAACTGCACGACGATGGCGTAAAAGGCGCGGCCCGCGTCGAGGTTTTCGTTGATCCGATGTTCTTCATATTCGGTGAGCAGGCGGCGCTCTTTCGGCGACAGGCTCAAGGCTTCAAGGCCCGATTCGTCGCGTTTGCCTTTGGCCTTTGGGCGCGCGGCGATGGCCGTCAGCAAGACGCGCATGCGCTCGAAGTCTTCGTCGCTGGCGGTGCCGCGCGCCGCGCCGCCGACCAGCGCGGCGATGCCGCCGCCGGCTTCCTGCAAGGCCGGCTTGGTCTCGTCTGTGAGCGCCAGATGGCCCAATCGCAGGTCGTCGAGGATGTCTTCAAATTCGTGTGTGAGCTGCTGGACTTCGGGCAGGCCCATCATGCCCGACAGCCCTTTGAGCGAATGCACAGTGCGGAAGATACGGTTGATGAGGTTGATGTCGGGTAGGTCAGCCGGTCGCGCCGCCAGCGTGTCCAGGTCGGTCAGCAAAGAATCGAGCAACTCTTCGGACTCGGACAGGTACTCGCTTAACAGAGCCTTGTCGTCAATCATAAGTCCACGGAATCGGGGAAGCCGCGCCGCAGCCTTTGGGCGCTGCCGGGTTCCCCGTGATTCGTCGGCGCGCGTGCGCCTTACTGTTGCCGGTTCGTTGCAATCGAAGCGTTCTGCTTCGTTTCCAGGTCACGCTTGATGGCATCGAGGATGCCATTGATGAACTGGGTCGCTTCAAAGGTCGAGAACTTGCGGGCGATTTCGAGCGCCTCGTTGATGACGACGGTCTTCGGCGTATCGGCCTCGTAGAGGAATTCGTAGATCGCCAGCCGCAGGATATTGCGATCCACGACCGCCATGCGCGAGATCCGCCAGTTCTCTGCCCGCTGCTTGATCAGCGCATCGATCTCTTCGAGGTGAGCGATGGCGCCGACCGCCAGGTTGTTGGCAAACTCCTGCGGCACGTCGCCCATTTCGTCGCCGAAATTCCGCCAGTACAACCCGGTCAGGTCGTCCAGGCGCGGTTGGGCGATATCAAATTGAAAGAGCATCTGTAAGGCGCAAACTCTAGCCTTACGTCTGGCACCCATAATTCAACCTTGCTGCTTGGTGTTTCGCTCAGTCAGCGTCCACTTTCAGAATTCGCGGTAGAGGTTCGCAAGCTCGACGGCAGACATTGCGGCCTCAAACCCTTTATTGCCGGACTTGGCGCCGGCGCGGTCAATGGCTTGTTCGAGACTGTCTGCCGTCACCACGCCGAGCGCGATGGGCAGGTTCGTTTCCATCGAAGCCTGCGCGATGCCTTTGAAGACTTCGGCAGCGATATATTCGTTGTGTGAAGTTTCGCCGCGGATGACGACGCCGAGGCAGATGATGGCATCATACTTATTGCTCAACGCCGCGCGCCGCGCCGCCATCGGAATTTCAAATGAGCCGGGCACGCGGATGACGGTGATGGCGTCGCCCGAAGCGCCTAGCCGCTCAAGCGCATCTTCGGCGCCGCTGATCAGACGGCTGACGACGAAATCGTTCCACCGGCTAGCGATGATGCCGACGCGCAGCCCTTCCGCGCTCAACTGCCCCTGTATCGTCTTAGCCAATCGCTTCCCTCTCCTTCGGTAACGCGTGCCACGCTGGCGTCCCAGGCGCTGCGTGGATGATCGCTCGCGTGCGAATCGGACGTTCAATCAGCAATCGCTATCGAGTATAGGTTTTGCCATGAAGCGATGTCAAGCAATGGCCCGGACTGAAAAATGATGAGCGATGAATGATGAATGATGAATTAAAGAGACAGGCCCCACTTCAATGGGCACCGGCTTCGGCCACTTCATCATTCATCATTCATACTTCATCATTTCATCGAGTCGGTTCTGAAAGGCGACGCCGGCAGTCCCGCGCCGTTGGTGAGATTCATCGCCGGGTTGTCGGCCCAGCCGTAGCGCACCGCGACCGGCTGCGGCACCGCGTCGCTCCAGACGACGACCGTCTTGCCATCAATCTTCGCATCGGCCCAGACGAACTTGCCGTCGGCGCCGGCGATAGCGAATCCCTGCACTGGCCCGCCGTCAACGGCGCGCAAGCCCTCGGCGTGCGTGAAGCGCACACGTATTTTGTTGCCTTCGACGGCAAACGATTCGAACAGCGGCCCTGAGAATTCGCCGCTCTGTCCGTAGGTCTTTGCCAGCGCCCACAGCGCCAGCCGGTGGCCGACATCCTGTTTGTTCTTGGGATGAATGTCGCCGGCTTCACCGATATCAATAATCACGGCCATGCCGGTCGCCGGCTCTCTGAGCGTCATCGTCTGCGCCTCTCGCAGCTCGGCCCAGTGGCTCTCGCCGGGCTCGGTCATTCGCGCCTGAAAATTGGCGAGCTGAACGAAGAGGAAAGGGAAGTTGCCCGCGCCCCACGCCGCGCGCCAGTCGCGAATCATCGCCGGAAAGAGCGTCTGGTATTGCCGGGCGCGGTCGGCGTTCGACTCGCCTTGATACCAGGTCGCGCCGCGGATCGTGTAAGGCGTGAGCGGCGCAAGCATCGCGTTATACAGCACAGTCGGCGTGTTCGGATTGCCGACTCCCGCCGGCGCAATCGGCTGCGTCGAAAAATCTACCTTGATCGGTTCAACGCTCATTTCGACTTTGTAAAGCCAGTCGCCTGCCAGCGCGATGGGAGGCGCGCCGGCGGCTGAAAGCGTCATATCCGCCGCGCCGCCGCCGAAGCCTCCCTGGCCATAGTGATCGAAGACGCGCACGGCAATCACGTTGCGCCCGGCATGCACGAGCGCGCCGGGGATGGTGTACTTTCTCGGCACCATATAAAAGTTCGGCGTCTCGCTGCCCGTCGCGCCGACTTTCGTGCCGTTGAAATAGGTGACGTCAAAGTCATCCACAGGGCCGAGGCTGAGCGTCAGGTCGTGGCCTTCCCACGAAGCGGGCAGGTCAACCGACTTGCGGAACCAGACCGCGCCATCGATCACCAGGCCCGCCGACTCCCAGAACTGCGGCAGCCGCATGGTCTGCCAGCCGGCTTCGGAAAAATCGGTGCCGGCGTAGCCGAGATCGAGCCCACGGTTGCCGGGGTCTTGCAAGAAATGCTCTTGCTCCCATTTCGCCTGCGCTGCTTCGTAGGCGTGACGCGCCTCCGGCAGATTAACCGATGCGCGGTCGAGCGCGTCGGCCATCGGTCGCAGCTCAGGAATCGCCGCAAGCGCGGCGCGGCTCGTCCACGCCTCGGCGGGCGTGCCGCCCCACGACGAGTGAATCAAGCCGACCGGCACTTTCAGTTTTTCATTCAGCTCGCGGCCAAAGAAGTAAGCCACCGCCGAAAAGGTCGCCGCGTTTTCCGGCGTGCAGACCACCCAACGGCCCCGCACATCGTCGCGCGGTTCGAGCGACGTGGCTTTCGCGACCGTGAAGAGGTGAATTTCAGGGTGATTGGCGCGCGCGACTTCGTCGCCGCCGTGAGCGGCGTTTTGCAACGGCCACTCCATGTTGGATTGACCGGAGCCGACCCAGACTTCGCCGACGAGGACGTTCTTAAGGACGACCGCATTCTTGCCCTCGATGCGCATCTCGAAAGGCCCGCCCGCTTTGAATGGCCCGATCCGCACTTCCCATCTTCCTTTGGCGTCAGCCTTCGCTTTTGCCGATTTGCCGGCCATCGAAACGGTCACTTGCTCGCCCGGCTCGGCCCAGCCCCAGACGCGCGCGGCGACGCCTTGCTGCACCACCATGTTATCGCCGATGAGCGCCGGCAGCCGCACATCCGCACGCGCCGCCGGGGTGATGGTTATCGTCAAGCCGATGATGAGAAGCGGAAGAATAAGGTGTTTCAGTTTCATCAATGCGCCGCGTGGGCGTCGTCCCACGCACCCTCCTTTGTAGCGCAAGCGGTTAGCTTGCGCGAGTCCTGGCGCAAGCTAACCGCCTTGCGCCACATCCGATTGAATACCGCTCAAGGTGGGTGAATATAACATGATTCGTCGCGGCGAGTGAATTCCGAAGCCGACCAGAAGCCAACGCGGTTGCCACAAATTGCTTCCCTGATGACGGCGATGTTATGATTGATGGTTAACCATAACAGACAATTGCTTACATGTATGGAGAACAAGCAGGGGAACAATGGCTGAAGAGATTATCCGCGTGCGCGGCGCTCGCGTTCATAACCTGAAGAACGTCAACGTCGAGATTCCTATCAATCAGCTCACGGTGGTAACCGGGGTGAGCGGCTCGGGAAAATCCTCGCTGGCTTTCGACACCATCTACGCCGAAGGCCAGCGCCGTTACGTCGAGAGCTTGTCGGCCTACGCCCGCCAGTTCCTTGAGCGCATGGACAAGCCCGACGTAGACGAAGTCGTCGGCATCTGTCCGGCCATCTCGATCCGCCAGAAGAACTCGACGCGCAACCCGCGTTCGACCGTCGCCACGCAGACGGAGATTTACGACTATCTGCGATTGCTTTACGCACGCGTCGGCCGTACCTTCTGCGCCAACTGCGGCGAGGAGGTGCGCCGCGACACGCCCGAATCGATTGCCACGGAAGTGCTGGCCCTGCCCGAAGGCACGCGCTTTTATGTCCTCTTCCCTGCCGCCGCCGGCATGGAGGAGCCTGATGCGAGTAACAACGGCGACGGCAAGAAGAAGAAGCGCGGCGCTCGCACCAGCGTCGTCAGCCAGCAGACGCGCATCAAGGCGCACCTGATGAGCCTGATGCAGCGCGGCTTCACGCGCCTCTACAAAGGCGGGCAGATCATCGAGCTGGCGACGCCCGACAGCTACGCCGACACAAACTTTGATGACACCTTCGTGCTCGTAGATCGTCTGGTCGCCCGCCCCGACACGCGCACACGGCTGGTTGATTCGCTGGAGATTTGTTACCAGGAAGGCCACGGCCAGGCGGTCATCGAGCTGGCCGATGAAGCGCACACCCGCCTCTTTTACTCGGAAGCCTTCGGCTGCAAGAATTGTAGCATTCGTTACGCCGCGCCGGAGCCGCGCCTGTTCAGCTTCAATAACCCGTTCGGCGCCTGCCCGACCTGCCAGGGCTTCGGCAATACTATCGGCCTCGACCTCGACCTCGTCATCCCCAACCAGGAGTTGAGCCTGAGCCGCGGCGCGGTCGAGCCATTCACCAAGCCGCAGTATGATTGGGCGCAGAAAGACCTGCTGAAGTTCGCGCGCTCGGCGGGGATTCCGACAGACGTGCCGTACCGCCAGTTGACCCGCGACCAGCAGCGCGCCATTCTCCGAGGCCGCAACGGCTTCGATGGCGTCCAGGGCTTCTTCGATTTTCTCGAAACCAAGAAATATAAGCTGCACGTGCGCGTCTTTTTGTCGAAGTATCGCGGCTACACGCTCTGCCCCGAATGCCAGGGCTCGCGGCTGCGGCTCGAAGCGCGCATCGTCCGCGTCGCGGGCCGCACGCTGCCCGAAGTCTGCGCCATGACGGCTGCCGAAGCCGGCGTCCTCTTCAACGAGATCAGCCTCACGGACGCCGAGATGGACATCGCCGGTCGCCTGCTGATGGAGATTCGCAACCGCCTGAAGTTCTTGATTGATGTCGGGCTGGAGTACCTGACATTAAACCGCCTGGCTTCGACGTTGTCGGGCGGCGAAGCGCAGCGCATTCAACTGGCGACCAACCTCGGCGCGGCCCTCGTCGGCGCGCTTTATGTTCTGGACGAGCCTTCCATCGGCCTGCACCCGCGCGACAATCAGCGGTTGATTCACATTCTGGAAAACCTCCGCGACATCGGCAACACGGTTCTGGTGGTCGAACACGAGCCGGAGATGATGATGGCCGCAGACCTGGTCATAGACATCGGCCCCGGCGCGGGCGAGCTGGGCGGCGAAGTCGTCTTTTCAGGCACCCCGAAAGAGCTGGTCAACAAGGGCGGGTCGCTGACGGGCCGTTACTTGCGCGGCGAGCTGGAGATCAAGCAGCCGAAGACGCGGCGGCAGCCCGGCGCCAAACGCATACAGGTGCGCGGCGCCAGCGAGCACAACCTCAAAGGCATAGACCTGGACATCCCGCTCAACATGATGGTCTGCATCACCGGCGTCTCAGGGTCGGGCAAGTCAACGCTCGTGCATGACATCCTCTACGCCGGCATCAAGAAGCAGCGTCACGAATGGACGGGTCACGTCGGCTCTTTCGCAAAGCTCGATGGCGCGCAGCAGATCGATGACGTGGTGCTTGTAGACCAGTCGCCCATCGGACGGACGCCGCGGTCGAACCCGGTCACTTATATCAAAGTCTATGACGCGATCCGCGACCTGTTTGCCTCGACGCGCGAGGCGCAGGCGCACGGCTACGACTCGTCTCACTTCAGCTTCAACGTGCCGGGCGGGCGCTGCGAGCGTTGCGAGGGCAATGGCGTCGAGATCAAGGAGATGCAATTCCTCGCCGACGTCGAGCTGACCTGCGAAGAGTGCAAGGGCATGCGCTTCAAGCCTGCGATCCTCGACGTGCGTTACAAAGGGCGCTCGATTCATGACGTGTTGAACATGACTGTGCGCGAGGCGCTGTTGTTTTTCGGCAACGTCAACCGCATCGCCTCGAAGCTGCGGGTGCTGGATGACGTGGGCCTCGGTTACCTGCGGCTCGGCCAGTCGGCGACGACGCTCTCGGGCGGCGAAGCGCAGCGCGTCAAGCTGGCGGCCTACCTGGCGCGCAAGACCAGCGAGCGCACGCTCTACATCTTTGACGAGCCGACCACGGGACTGCACTTCGACGACATCAACCGCTTGCTTGCGGCCTTCCGCCACCTGCTCGAAGCCGGCGGCTCGATTGTGATCATCGAGCACAACCTCGACGTGATTAAGAGCGCCGACTGGATCATTGACCTTGGCCCCGAAGGCGGCGACGCCGGCGGCCAGGTCGTCGCCGTCGGCCCGCCGCAGGCGATTGCCGACAGCGCCACGTCGCACACGGGCCGCTTCCTGCGCGGACTTCTCAAAGAGGCCAGAGGCTAGAGCAGTATTCATTAGGATGTGGCGCAATCTGTTAGATTGCGCCACACGGCAAGCTGCTATTCGCCCTGCTGCAACTGAATCAAACGACTTGTATAATTCAAGGGCAGCCTCTAGTCTCTAGCCGCTAGCCTCTTCAAATCAGGATGACTATGAAAGCACGACCCATCGCGGCTTTGCTGATCGCTTACGTGGCGCTTGGCGCGGTCAAGGTTTCGGCGCAGCAGATTCCTTACCTGTCTGACCTGCTGGCGCGCAGCGAGACGTTTTATAAGCTCTATAACGAGAAGCGGCGGGCGGGCGCGAAGCTCGACGCCTTCGAGCCCTTGCGCAAGCGCGGCGAAGAACAGTTCCGCAACGGCAACGTTCCCGGCATTATCGAAACGCTCGCCGAAGGCACGGCCATGCTTCAAGGCAAGGCGTGGGACGAGCGGCAGCGATTTCTCGCCTCGCTGACTGTTGAAGCCGACCGCCTGGTGCTGGAACCGAATCAGGAGTTGAGCCTGTCGCTCGTCCGCATCTTCCCCACGGATGCCGACAAGGCGTTCAGCGCCCAGCCGACCGTCACTTTCCTGATTGCGCCCGCCGGCAAGCAAGCAACCAGTGACGCGAAAACCAAACGCGCGATGGAGCCGATTCAGCTCACCGAGCGCATCCCCATCGGTGAAGCGCAGGCCGGCACGGCGCGTCGGCTGACGCTTGCCGACGGCGCGTATACGATCATCGCGCGCATCGAAGCCGGCGGCCAGCAGGTCGCTGACATCACCCAGCCGCTCTGGGCCATCAACGACTACCGTGACAGCCTCGCGCAGTTGACAAAGCAGGTCGCCGATATCAAGGCGTCAAGTGACGCCAAGGTGAAAGCGGTCGCCGCGCTGGTCGCAACGCCGGAGTTTCAGATTCAGCGCCTGCAACCGTTGAGCAAGGGCCGCGGCGAAGTCGCCATCAACCCGGTTGACGAACTGGACTTGATCGAAGCGCGGCTGGCGGCGCTCGCCAAAGGCGAAAACCCGTTTGCCGCCGAGCGCGGCGAAATCGAGCGCGCTTATCAAGCGACGGACGGCAAGTTGATTCCTTATCGCCTCTATGTGCCGCAGGGCTACGATGGCAAAACGGCCCGCCCGCTCGCCGTCTTGCTGCATGGCGCGCTCGGCGATGAGCGAACTTTTTTCAGCGGCCTCTACGACCCGGCAACCGTTAAGGGCGAGGCCGAGCGGCGCGGCTACATCCTGGCGGCGGTGAATGGGCGCGGCAGGTTTAGCAATTATCGAGACGCCGCCGGCGAAGACCCTCTGGAGGTGGCCGCCGCGGTGATGCGCAATTATCAGGTTGACCCGGCGCGCGTCTATCTGGCGGGTCATTCGCTGGGCGGCTTCGGCACCTGGGTCGTCGCGGCCCGCAAGCCGGAACTCTTCGTCGCCATCGCGCCGATTTCCGCGGGACCGCCGGCGCAAGGCGAAGCGTTGACCGCTCTGCTCGAAAAGCTGAAGCCCGTGCCGGCGCTCGTCGTCCACGGCGCGAAAGACGGCATTGTGCCGCCTGAGCTATCAAAGAAGATGGTCGAAGCGGCACAGAAAGCCGGCCTCAAGGTAACCTATCTTGAAGTTCCCGACAGCGATCACCTGACCATCATCGGCGCATCGTTCGCCGCAGTGCTGGACTTCTTCGACAAACACCCGAAAGGAAAATAGGAGGCAGGAAGCAGGAGACAGGAGGCAGTAGACAGTTCATAGTCCCGTAGGGACGCAATGTTTATAGTTACACAGTAGGTCGGCGTGACCAGCCGCGCCCTTTTCTTCTCAGTCCCGTAGGGACGCAATGTTTATAGTTACAGCCGCTAAAAATGACGAAGCCCCGTATGACATTGCGCCCCTACGGGGCTTGAGTGTTTAAGCACATCGGTAACTATAAACATCACGCTCCTAACGGAGCTTAGAGATCGCCTGCCTACGGCCCCTAGCCCCTAGCCCCTAAGTATGTACATCACCGCTGAGATCATCGCGGCGCTTGAAGCGCGTTATGGCGCGCCGGACGAAGTGCGGTGGCAGTTTGAGATGTCGCCGCGCGAATTCGATGTCGTGCGCCGCAGCCAGAAGCACGACCGCGCTCACGACGTAACTCTGTTCATCATCGAAGGCGAACAGGTCGTCGTCATCAAGAAACCGTTTTACCCGCCCGACGTCTACCGCGCGCCTTCGGGCGGGGTCGCTCCCGGCGAAGCGTTCGAGGTCGGAGCGTTGCGCGAAGCCTATGAAGAGACCGGCCTTCGCGTTGAGCTTGAGCGTTACCTGGTTCGCGCCCGCGTCAAGTTCACCCGCGCGGGCGACGAGATTGATTGGGTGTCGCACGTCTTCAGCGCTCAGGTGACAGGCGGTTTGCTTGCGCCGATTGACACGCATGAAATTGTTGAGGCGCGCTTTGCCACTGTGGCCGAGGTGCTCGGACCGATGCGCGAAGCGATGCTGGCGAGCGGCTCGACCGGCCTCAGATACCGCGCCCGGCTTCAGGATGTCGTCATGGCAAAGCTGATTGCAATCGGCAGGCTGCCGGCGGCATGAAACGATCACCAGACAAAACACCGAGCCCGGTCGAAGCGTTTGCTTCGACCGGGCTCGGTGTTTTGAGATGGCCGCGCTGTCTAGCGCGACGAAGCCAGCCGGGCGCGGCGATAGTCTTCCGCCGCCGCCTTGGCCCTGGGGACCTCCTGGACGGCGCGCAGCCATTGCGCGTCGCCTTCGTTCAAGACCTGGCGGGCGATCTCTTCGCCATAAGCCGCCGTCACCACTTCGTAACGAATCCGGCGCTTCAGCCAGTCGGCGTCTTTGTCAACGCGCGCCACGTCGGCCTTCAGCTCAGGGTGCGCGGCCAGGTACTTCTTGAAGGCCGCAATCACCTGATCGTTGACCGTAAACTCGCTGGCCGCCAAACGGTGGTGGTGATCGTTCGAGCGATCAATCTTGAACTCTGACAGGCCGGCGACCTGACCGGCGACCAGCTCGCGGGTGAACTGGAAAGCCGGCTCGATCCAGACGCGGATCATCTCGGTCTCGTGCGCCGAAATCTTCACTTTGATGTCGGGATCGATGCCGCCGCCGCCGTAAACCGTGCGCCCGGTGTCGGTCTTCTTCTCTTCGGTGTGCTGCACGGCTTCTTTGTCGCCGCGCTTCAGGTAGTAATCGTAAAACGAGCGCCCGCTGTAATCGCGCTGAATCAAG